>NZ_JBFRKH010000073.1:0-43841 GCF_041469265.1 Shewanella sp. 10N.286.51.B2 | reverse complement strand
CGCCAGCGGTTGAAGTTAAACCTGAAACAGCTAAAGTTGAAGTTAAAACGGTTGCATCTGCACCTATGACTAAGCCTGTTGCAATACAACGTAAAGCCGCAGTCGCACCAACAACTGTCGCACCAACCGAAGTTAAAGCTGAACCAGCTGTTAAAAAAGCACCTGTCGCTAGCCGCTTCGGCTCTATGGTCATGTCAGATACGACTAAGCCAGTAACAGAGGTTCGTACTCAGCAAGCTGTGCCAAAAGGCCGCGAGTATCAAGCTTCGCAAACTGAAGCCAATAGCGTTAAGTCAAAAGTGGCCAATAGTGCTTCAGCAGATATGTCTAAAGCATAACTGTTAGCATTCACCTTTGATGGTAATAAAAACCACGCTTCTTAGCGTGGTTTTTTTATGCTTAACTTTTACTAAAAACTTAGAGACTGTTCAAACTACCAGCCCTTATCAAGCCTTGATATTAATCCTGATTATAAAACCTCAGCTGTGATCTAGTTTTTCTGTTACTAACGAAAATATCAAGCTTAGCTTATCCTCTTAAAAATTCTCTCTAAAACCCTAACGATACGAATTAGCACAAATTAAGTTTAATTTCAGGTTTAGAAGGTTTGTCATTTTTGTTAACATGCTCACACTTTTATTATCAAACACATCAATAGATTTCAGAGGTTAAATGTTCGATCTACTACGTCATAAAACCAGTAGCGGCAAAGCAGATATATTATCTGGTTTAACCGTTGCACTCGCGCTTATTCCTGAAGCCGTTGCTTTTGCTTTTGTCGCACAAGTTGAGCCTATGGTAGGACTTTACGCAGCCTTCATCATGGGGCTAATTACTGCTGTTATTGGTGGCCGTCCTGGGATGATTTCTGGCGCTACCGGCGCGATGGCTGTTGTTATGGTATCACTGGTGGTTGAACATGGTGTTCAATACCTATTTGCCGCAGTAGTACTGGCAGGGATAATACAAATTTCTGCCGGTATTTTTAAACTGGGTAAATTTATCCGTATTGTTCCTTATCCTGTGATGATAGGTTTTGTGAATGGCTTAGCCATTGTGATTTTCCTTGCACAATTAGGCCAATTTAAAGTAAAAGATGCTGCTGGCAACATGGTATGGCTTGCACAAGAGCCCCTAATGATTATGTTAGCTTTAGTGGCACTAACTATGGCGATCATTCACTTCTTACCCAAAATAACCACTGCTATCCCTTCTTCATTGGTGGCTATTTTAACGGTAACGGCATTGGTTGTAGGCTTAGATTTAGATACTCGCAATGTACTCGATTTCTTAAAAACCATGAGCGGCGATGAACAAGCAACAATTGCTGGTAGCCTGCCAAGCTTTGCTATCCCAAGTGTCCCATTCACGCTAGAAACGCTTTATATCATTCTGCCTTATGCCTGTATTCTTGCTGCTGTAGGCTTGATTGAATCATTGCTGACGCTAACCGTTATTGATGAAATGACTAACAGCCGTGGTAAAGGTAACAAAGAATGTGTTGGTCAAGGTGTTGGTAATATTACCAGTGGCTTTTTCGGCGCTATGGGTGGCTGTGCGATGATTGGACAATCGATGATTAACATCAACTCTGGCGGTCGTGGACGATTATCAGGGATCACTGCAGCACTCGCTTTATTGGCATTTATCTTATTTGGTGCAGCCTTTATTGAAATAATTCCGTTAGCTGCATTAGTTGGGGTTATGTTCATTGTCGTTTTAGGTACCTTTGAATGGGCCAGTTTCAAAGTCATGGGCAAAGTGCCTAAGCATGATGCGTTTGTCATTGTGTTAGTAACAACGGTAACCGTGTTCACAGATTTAGCCTTCGCAGTATTTGTCGGCGTTATTGTGTCTGCATTAGTCTTTGCTTGGGAGCATGCCAAACATATTAATGTTGAAACCAATATTGATGCCAACGGTTGGAAAGTTTACAAATTAAATGGACCGTTATTTTTTGGTTCGGTATCTAATTTCTTAGAGCTGTTTGACGCAGAGAATGATCCTGAAGACATTATCGTAGACTTCCAAAACTCACGGGTTGCAGATCATTCTGCCCTCGATGCAATTGACACCTTAGCAGAGCGTTATCTTGCTGCCGGTAAGAAGTTACACTTGCGCCATTTGAGCGGTGATTGTAAAGATTTACTCCATAAAGCTAGAGCGTTAGTCGAGGTCAATGTGATTGAAGATCCCCATTACAAAGTGGCTGACGACGCATTAGACTCTTAATCGTTAGGTTTACACATTAAAAAAGGCGAACTCAGTTCGCCTTTTTTGTTGCCGATGTAAACTAACCTTAGCTAGTCATTATTTATCAGTGTCCTTTAACAACTGCTCAAATCGTTTCATCGCCATTTCAAATTTTGGTTTAATAATTAACTCACAATATGGCTGCTCAGCATTATTAGCATAATAATTTTCGTGAACACTTTCTGCAGGATAAAAAGCTTCGAACATGGCAACTTCGGTCACTATAGGTTTAGGCCAAATGGCTTGCTGAATTAGTTTACTAATAGCGATGGTCGCTTGATCAACCTGCTCTGTTGAATGAGTAAAAATAACTGAACGGTATTGCGGACCTTTATCATTACCCTGCTGATTTAAGGTGGTGGGATTGTGAATGGCAAAGAAAACCGCCAGTAAGCTTTGGTAACTAATGATACTAGGATCAAATTCCACCAATATAACTTCAGCATGTCCAGTATCACCAGAACATACCGCCATATAATTTGCATCGCTACCACTACCGCCACTGTAGCCTGGCGTTACCTCAATCACTCCCTTTAACTCATTAAATACCGCTTCAATGCACCAAAAACAGCCCGCGCCAAAAGTAGCAAACTGATTACTATTTACTTTTTGTAATTCATCTGCCGTTTGAAATATCATCGAAACAGAATTGACACAGTGACGGATATTTTTAGCGGTTAACATTTCGCCTTCAAATATATGCCCTAGGTGGCCGTCACATTTTCGGCAGGTGATTTCGATTCGATGGCCATCTTCATCGGGAGTTCGGTCAATTGCTCCCGGTATTTCATCATCAAAAGCAGGCCAACCACAATGAGCATTAAATTTATGCTCACTTTTATACAGAGGCGCTAAGCACTTTTTGCATAAATACACCCCTGGGGCATCATGTTTGACGTATTCGCCGCTAAAAGGTTGCTCAGTTCCTTTTTGTTCAATCACATACTTTTCGAATTCCGTTAACTGCTTCATGAGTTCCATCTCTACTTCTGTTTTGATTAGGTTTACTGTACTGCAAGTATTACAACTATGGCAGTATGCACAATAAAGATCACTATTTCGACTGACCAAGACATATTTCGCATCAAAAAATTGCGACAAAGTGTGACCAAGGTTAGAATCGCGCTGGGTCAAATAAAAACAATAGAAGAAAAATATGAAAGTAGAAACAATTGATTACCGCGCAAAAGATTGTCCACAACAGTTTGTCGCTTCATTAAGAGAAACCGGGTTTGGCGTTCTTTCTAACCACCCAGTCAGTCAAGAACTGGTCGAAAAAATTTATCAAGAGTGGTATGCCTTTTTTCAATCTGAACAAAAAAATGATTATCTATTTAAACCAGAAACCCAAGATGGATTTTTCCCTGCTTCAATTTCAGAAACCGCTAAAGGCCATAGCGTAAAAGATATCAAAGAATATTTTCACGTTTATCCTTGGGGCCGTATTCCTGAATCGTTAAAACAAAATATCTTAGCCTATTATGCACATGCCAACGCGCTAGCAGCAGAGTTACTCGGCTGGATTGAAGAGTACGCACCTAAGGATATTGCTGACAAATTCTCAATGCCATTACCACAAATGATTGAAAATAGTCAGAAGACATTATTAAGAGTACTGCACTACCCGCCAATGCTTGGCGATGAAGAGTTAGGCGCTATCAGAGCTGCTGCACATGAGGACATAAACCTTATTACTGTACTACCTGCTGCCAATGAGCCAGGACTACAAGTTAAAACCAAAGAAGGTAACTGGGTTGATGTACCCAGTGACTTTGGTAATATCATTATCAATATCGGTGATATGCTACAAGAGGCATCAGCAGGTTACTACCCTTCAACGTCACATCGGGTGATTAACCCTCAAGGCAGTGATAAAACTAAATCAAGAATTTCATTACCACTATTCTTACACCCAAATCCAGAAGTAGTATTGTCAGAGCGTCACACCGCTGACAGCTACTTAATGGAAAGACTGCGTGAGCTTGGGGTTATTTAACCCTACTGCTTATTTAGTGACATCGTTAATGATATTAAAGCGCCAATAGGCGCTTTTTTTTATCATTTTTACTCATAACAAGGTAGAATATGCCCCCTTTGTTAGTAGTAGATTTATAAAAGGCAAAATCATGGCAATTCAATGGTATCCAGGTCACATGCATAAAGCTCGTAAAGAGATTGAAGAGGCAATGCCTCAAGTCGATCTTGTTATTGAGGTGCTTGATGCCCGTATTCCTTACAGTAGTGAAAACCCAATGGTTTCTAAGCTAAGGGGCGATAAGCCATGTATCAAACTACTGAACAAGTCTGACTTAGCAGATCCAAAAGTCACGGCGCGTTGGATTGAGTACCTTGAGCAGGAACAAGGCGTAAAAGCCACTGCTATCACCACACTACAACCTGGTCAGGTCAAAAACATTCCTGATATCTGCCGCAAACTGGTACCTGCCAGAGACAAAATCGAAAAAGATATTCGTACCATGATCATGGGGATCCCTAACGTTGGTAAATCTACCATCATTAATACACTTGCAGGTAGAACCATTGCTAAAACCGGTAATGAGCCAGCTGTAACTAAACGTCAACAACGAATTAATTTACGAAATGGCATCGTACTATCAGATACGCCGGGTATTTTATGGCCTAAAGTAGATAACGAAGCCAGTAGCTACCGCCTTGCTGTTACTGGTGCAATTAAAGACACCGCAATGGAATATGAAGACGTTGCCATGTTTGCTGCTGAATATTTCTTAAAAGCTTACCCACAAGAAATTTGTGAGCGTTATAAGCTTAAATCATTGCCAGAAACCGACATTGAATTACTTGAAGAAATTGGCCGTAAGCGCGGAGCACTAAGACCTGGTGGCCGTATCGATTTACATAAAGCATCAGAATTACTGTTACATGAATTCCGCTCTGGCAAAACAGGGCTACTTACCCTTGAAACCCCTGAAATGGCCGAAATCGAGAAAGAAGAAGTCGCTAGAGTGTTGGCTGAAAAAGAAGCTATTAAGCAGCAGAAATTAGAGCAAGAAAATCTGAAACGATCAGGTAAACGTCACCAAGGCGAATAAGGCTTTAACAAAAACATCCAGCTTATCTGCAATGTGTTTGATAAACGACATATTTAAAATAAAGGCTTAGCAGCAATGCTAAGCCTTTATTGTTTTTACCCGTTAAAGAGCGAATATGTATAGATAATATTAACGGTTTTTCGCTATCTGCTTTGCTAAATTATCAAGGCTAGACTCCAGTAAGTCCAAAACCGTTTCAAAACCATTAGCGCCGCCATAGTAAGGGTCAGGAACTTCCTTGGCATGATTCACTTGCTCAAGGGAAAACTTATCCATACTCAGTTCATCAAAATCAGCTACATCGTCACTCATATAACTAAGCATTAATTTAAGCTTATGTTGATGTTCTTGCGGGCATATTGCCTGCAAGTCCTTTAAGTTAAAAATATCTGCAGCCAGTATTAAATCAAATTTTTCAAAATCAGCCTGAGCGATTTGCCTTGCATACATGCCTGAAAAGTCTAAGCCTCTGGCATTGCCCGCTTTAATCGCGCGCGGATCGGGCGCATTACCTTGGTGGTAAGCTAAGGTGCCAGCAGAGGCAATCTCGATGACTAAGCCATATTCAGCCGCTTTACTACGAAACACAGCTTCAGCGCTAGGTGAGCGGCAGATGTTACCTAGGCATACGAATAGTACCGAGTTAATTGTATTCACATAAGTTCCTTTTTCAGCGTATTAAAAATTGTTTTTATGTCTATCACATTTTAGGTCTTTCTCTTAAAAAATGAGCGAATCGTGGCACACCATTTTTGGTTAGACCTAAGTACTGATAAGTTATCGTTGCGCCTATTTGGGGCGGCTTACGCCTTTGTTCATCGCTAAAGCCGCTACCGATTTTAAACTCAAGCCCATCGGGCATGCTGACAACTATTGCCCCTAGCATACCGGTATATTTCCCCTTGCCTTCAATATGCTTAATAACAATGGCTTCAGCATCATATTTGGGTTTTAATTTCATAATATCTTGGCTGCGACCTACTTTATAAAAAGCTTGCTTGCGATGAAGCATTAGCCCTTCACCTTGGGCACTCACGACTAAATCCAGTTTTTTATACAGCATGGTGTCAGAGGTTATCGTTTCTTGGGGTATGACTTGCAGATATTTAGACTGCTTGGCCAGCTGTTGCAGTGCTATGTATCTGTCACGAAACATGCCCCCATGTTCAGGTAAGTCAAACAGCATAAACTTCACTTGCCGCCACATTTCACTGTCTGGGATATTTTTTCGTGCAAGCCCTGACATGGCTTCAAAGCTTGCTCTTCCTAGCCATAACTCCCCTTCTAAAACCTGCTTGGGAAAATCTGCCACGAACCATTGCGGTAAAATGAACTCTCGACCTGAACGTGAAAGCATTTTGTCCCCAGTCCAATAACCACGTACACCATCTAACTTTTCACTGACATAATATTGATTAATATCAATTCCTTCAGTGATTTTGGTAGCAAGTTGGATTGCTGGCTTATCTGCAGCAAACAATATGGGGGGCGCAAAGAGACTCAATACTGTCATGATGATTGATATATTACGCCTTATAAAATCAGCCAATATAATTACTATCAACGACAGAGCTGACACTGGCGTAGCAATAGTTTTTGATAAAAAAATAGACATAGCTGCATCCTTGCTGGTATTTGGAACAACATCCTGTTGCCGTAAAAGTAAACTAATAATTAAACAAATTGATTAGCAATTTTAGTGCATGATCAATAAACTGCCATAAGTTAGCCAATGTTTGGCTACTTTTGTCATCAATTGGACCATCATCCACCAAACCATTTAGGGACTAAGTCAGCCAATATGAAACCTGAAAACAATCATGGATTAAAACGTGTCTTACGTGCGACAGGTTTTTCATTTAAAGGGCTTAAAAGTGCATGGGTTAACGAAGCAGCATTCAGACAAGAACTGATTTTAGCGGGGATTTTACTGCCAGTGGCTATTATGGTCGATGTCAGCCTTATTGAAAAGTTGCTGTTAATCATGACTTTAATTATTGTTCTGATCACCGAATTAGTTAACTCTGCAATTGAAGCTGTAGTGGATCGCATTAGTGATGAAATTCATCCCTTAAGTGGCCAAGCCAAAGATACTGCCTCTGCAGCAGTATTTATGAGCCTAGCCCTATGTGGGATCACTTGGGCATGTATTTTGATTAATGCCTATGTGCTGAATTAGTCTCTTTTACTTTTTAATCTTGTCAATCAGCCACAGCAATTCTGCGCCCCTCTACGATGTAGTTATTATCAGGTATGGTTATAAATGCGCATTAAACAAGCTGGTTTAATGCGACTTTCGTTTGTTTTTAGCCCAATACGCTTGTTAACCTGTACTAGATCAAAAAAACCACCGCTTTAGCAACAAAAACTTCACATTTGCTTACATAATGCTAATATATTTCAGCGCTAAGATATTAGCCTAGTAAAACTAAAAAAATAATAATGCACGACCCTCATTTATTACCCCAAATGAGCCCCATAGAGTGCGGAGAAATAATGTTAAAGCGAGTCCCTATCGGTCTATTGACAGCCCTATGTATATCTAACAGTGTGTCTGCTGACGAGTATAAATTTACTCTCGGGGCTTTTTATGCCAATACAGATTCCACCATGTTAGTTAAAAGTGCCAGAGATACAGGTAATTACTATTTGCTTGATTTTGAAGACGACTTACTTTTAACAGAAGATCAATTTCTACCTTTTTTCGAATTCCGCTATCACTTCAAAGACCGTCATAATATTTACCTTGATTGGAAATCTCTACATCGAGATGCTGAAACCCCACAACTGGGGTTTGATATTGAAATCCCTGAATTTGGCGATAATGATCAGAATTACCTTATTGATGGTAGTGCCACTATTTCCACCACGTTAAATATCGATATCCTCCGTTTAGGTTATGGTTATGATATTTGGCAAGGTGAACAATATTTTGTCGGCGCATCGATTGGTATTCACACCATGTTTGTTGAAACCATTTTCGAAGGCAATATTAGTTTATGTGAAGGTCACAGTGACCCCAATAGTTTGTGTGATACGACGACCTTTACTCCAAAAGTTGTTGATAACGCAATCACTGCGCCTCTGCCTAATATCGGCTTATATGGTAACTATGAATTTTATCCTGGTTGGACATTTGGCGCCCATGTTCAATATTTTGCGATCAAATATGATAATTTTAAAGGTTCGTTAGTCGACATCAGGGCTGGCGTGCAGGCAAAAATTAGCGATAACTGGCAATTAGCACTGGCGTATAACTATTATGATGTCGATGTTGATATTGAACAATCTAGAAGTATTTTAGATGAAGAATATCGTACCCTAGATTACAACATAAACTATGGTTTCACCGGCCCTATGTTTGCAGTGTCCTACCGCTTTTAAACAACTACATTTTTAATCACGGCAAAATATCTTATCTTCAATCAATAAACGGGCAAACTTTATTTAAGGTTTGCCTGTTTATCAAAAAACTTACTAACAAAATATCTATCACATTAATTAATTGTTATATTTCATTGATAAACCTAATTGGTTCATTCGCTTTATTACCTATTTTGTTGAGGGATTGAATGTCTAACGATTTATTGAAAACGGCCGCGCTTCATCTAAAAAAAGCCGTACCTTTAATGCTAAAACACAGCATTCCAACAACACCAACCAATTATGCACTTTGGTATGCCTATGTTAGCGAAACCAATCCTAAGCTAAATCTGGCACTTGATGAAAATATTAAGCTAAATCAACAATATTCACCCGTTTCAAGTGAGTTACTGTATCGAGAACATATCGCCGATCCTGTTGAGTTAGATGTCAGAACTATGCGTCAAAATCTTGATGCTATGGTGTGCGAGTTATCTCAATCAATCAAAGATACCCATCATGACACCCGTACTTTTCAATCTCAAATACAAAAAAATGTCCGTAAATTAACTGAGTTTGAAAACCAAGATTTTTCACTGGAACAATTGGTCACTGTGGTGCGCAGTATGGTTAAAGAATCTTCGCGTATTCAATCAAGTAGCAAGAGTTTTACTGAACAACTCAATAAAGCGCAGTCCGAGATTAATATTTTAAAACAAAAGCTGGCTAAAACAGAAAAAGATGTTTTGTATGATGCACTCACCGAAACGTTAAATCGTCGCGCCTTTAATGACGATATTAATGCGGTTATTGCACAATCGCCCCAAGGCTGCTGCTTGATTATGGCTGACATTGATAACTTTAAACTATTTAATGATACTTATGGCCACCAGCTTGGGGACTTAGTACTTAGAGTGGTAGCCAAACGGCTACAGGAATCTTGTCGAGAAGGGGTAAAGTTATACCGTTTTGGCGGTGAAGAGTTTGCCATTATCGTCCCAAATAGCCAATTAAGGATCGCCAGACAATTAGCCGAAGCCATGAGACGCTCCATTGAAAAACTCAGGGTCAAAGACAGGCGCAGTGACACTCGAATTGATAATGTCAATGCGTCATTTGGTGTGGTGCAGTGGCAAGAAAATCAAACAACTAGTCAGCTAATTGAGGCTGCTGACCAGTTGTTATATCAAGCAAAAAGATTAGGGCGTAATAGAGTCATGCCTATATAGTTAAAGCGATTAAGTAGCGAGTTAAATTAAACCGTCCAATTAAAACAACTAACTGTGATTTACTTGTTTTGCCGTTACCACGTAACGGTAATCACTGCTTGCAGACAAGTCTTCAAACGGGTAACAGGTTATCAATGTTAGCTGATTATCCGCCGTCATATCGAGTATCTCTGTTTGCGTTTCATGTACTATATCGATGCCGGTTATTAAGTAACTTTGTATTTGCCCAATTGCGGTTTCTAATTCTACGATGTCGCCTTTTTTAACATTTTTTAAGTGTGAAAAATGGGTGTCTCTGTGGCCAGCAATGATTGTATTACCAACCTCTCCAACCCCTGCACCTTTAAGCATCAAGCTTGGGCCAAACGCCAAATTTCGGCCCGAAGCCCCCGCTAGCACAAACATAGGATCCCCTACAGGATAAACATCTGTTTCTTTATCTGCATAAAGCATTAACTTGCCAACTGGATGCGTATCAGCCCAGCTCCAAGGCTTATGGGGTGTTTGGTCTTGCAAGGTTTTATTCCATGCTTGCTCAATTAAATATTGCGCAAAATTCGCTTTAACTTGCATATAGGCTCCATGTGATAAAAAACTGACTCCTAAGACGGCTAAACAACCAGGGATGAGCATTTTTAAACTTATCAACGCAGCGCTCCTTATTTATGCTTAGGTATGGTTAACCGCTGACCAGGAAGACACTGCTTAAGCCAAAGTCCATGCAAAAGCGCAATCAATAAAAAGCTTAATCCAATGAGTATATTCAAACGGCTCGATGTTGCTGTTTGCGGTAAGACACCTGCTTTTTGTAATCCCTTTGGTAAATGTGGCTTAACTTGATAATCAGCGTTAAATTCAGGGGTAAAATTAACTGGGGTTTTATCGACCGCCACTAGACTTGTTTGTGAGGTCACCAGGTGATACTTCATTCCTAATGCTTTAACTTGCTGTTTTATTCTTTCACTGTTCGCCCTAGTTTGGGTGGCTTCAATGGCATTGATTTGCGCATTAGCCCAGATAAGATCTAACCCTGGGGCCTCAATGTCTGAATTATCTAAATGACGAGTCTGGTGTGGATTAGGTATCTGTAGTTGCCAATATTCGCCCTGAGTCTCGCCTGATATAACAATATCTTGCTGATTGTATGCCGGAGATTTAAAGCTGACTAAGATTGGTTCATCAGTATATAAATCAGGGATTCTTGCAGGCCAATGATCAGGAATTGTGCCGTCTTGATAAGTGACTTTTACATCTGTTGCCACTGGTTGCTCAATCTTTTGCAGTAACCCTTCGATTTTTTGTTTTACCTCAGCCGTTTTACCAATGTAGGTGTAAATGCCACGGCCAAACATGGCTGCGCGCTCCATAAAGTGCGTATTCGGGGCCGAGCCTATCCCGACAGTGAATAATCGACTTTGACCTAAGTCGGCTTCTATTTGCTTAAATAAACCTTGCTCGTTAGCCACCGCGCCGTCTGTAATAAATATCACCTGACGTAGCGCGTTTTCACTCCCGATTTGATTGCTTTGATCTTGAATTAGCAAAGAGGCAGAAAGCGCCATGCTAATTTCAGTGCCGCCATTGGCTTGTAATCCTTGGACAAATTGATTGGCTTTAGCAATATTACGGCTGTTAACTTTCAAAGATGAT
This sequence comes from Shewanella sp. 10N.286.51.B2, assembly GCF_041469265.1. Taxonomy (NCBI): domain Bacteria; kingdom Pseudomonadati; phylum Pseudomonadota; class Gammaproteobacteria; order Alteromonadales; family Shewanellaceae; genus Shewanella; species Shewanella sp. 10N.286.51.B2. The sequence goes on along the minus strand of NZ_JBFRKH010000073.1, from coordinate 32,275 downwards.
GCAGATAGTTTTGTTAACTGATGATTAAATCCAATAATATTAAACTTATCTTTCGTTCTTAAACCTGCAAGCGCAGACAGTAAAGCCTGTTTGGCCTGCACTATAGAGTCCCCTTCCATAGAGCCAGAGGTATCAATAACCAAGATTAACTCCCGAGGAGTGACCCCGTTATACGTTTTAACTTGTGGCGGCGTTAACATCACTAAGCCGTAATAATCTTGATTGTTGATACTATTTTTAGCTGACCTAAGTTCAGCTGATTGATGAGTTAATCCTTGTTGAATGAACATTGATGGCAGCGGCAACGCAACTTCAGCATGATTTGCAGCATGCGATTTAGCTGCATCAACAGGCTTCCAATTCAATACAAAATCTTGATTGGCGACCACAGCGCGATCAAGTTCTACCATCCATTGTTGCTTGCCTACCACTGGCGCTGCTTTAATTTTGTGATACGGACTGGTTACCGCACCAAGTTCAAAACCTGTATTTAATTCGACATTAATATTAACCATGATATTACCAGCAGAATCCGAAGAGGCATCATCAGTTACAGCCCCTTCTGCAAAGTTATTCAAATTAAAGCCGGTTAGCATCTCAGGTAGCATTTCAGCAATAGAATCAAATATGCCCAAATGGTTATGGCGCTGTTGCCGACTAGGACTTTCACTAGAACTCTGACTGCTAGCACTATTACCGACTAAAACTTGCTCTGATAAAGCTGTTGGCGAATAACGCGGCGTAATGGTCATTGGAAACCGTAAACTAAACTGACCCTCTTTATAATTAAGTTTTTCTTGATAACTTATCTCAACAGTTAAAGTCTCGTTAGGGGCTAAATTCGCCACTTCTGTGGTAAAAATATTCACCCTTTGCTGACTCACTAAACTGGCACGTTTACCTGCAGCTTTGGCTTTTTCAAAGTTGGCTTTGGCTTGTAATTTTGGTTGTACTTCGCCTTCAATAATACGCTCGCCAATGACTAACCGCATTTGATCCACCGCTCCATTGTGGGATAACGGAAAATGATACTTACCGTTTATAAAGCCTTGGGTGTTATTGGTAAAGGTTTGCTTAACCTTAACGCGATTAACCCAGCCAGATACTTTCATTGACACATCGGTGGATAAAGGCAAGCTATAGTGGATTTCACCCTCTTGTATATATTCAAGCACACCCTGGGTTATCTCAGCAGAGCGCCCATCTGCTTTACTTGTTGGCATTGCATATACTGGAAATAGCACATTCAAAATCACTAAACCCAGTAAAATTAAGCTCGAGCAAAGGTAATGCACCCTATGACGATTAACACTAATATTCATTGTTTTCTCTCCATGAAATTAGCGTAAACCTCAAAACCAGCATTCTCACCAGTCCAAGGTTTACACTGAATTTTCGTCATATTAATTAGCGGCTAAAGCTTCACCCACAGGGATAATTTTTAAAGTCACGCGGCGATCAAAAAAGTCGTTTTCAAAATTTTGTTGCTCATGTAAAGGCGCTGTCGCGCCATAGGCTTTGGCATGTAAGCGTTCATCAGCTATGCCTTGATTAGCCAAATACTTGGTCACTGCTATTAAACGCTGCTCTGATAGTGCTTGGTTAAATTTACTGTCACCGCGGCGGTCAGCGTAACCGGTTAAATCCAACATCAAATCTGGTGATAATGCCATCACATAAGCAACATCATCGAGTTGTTGTTCAAAATGAGGCTCGATAGTCGCTGAGCCGGTTTTGAATTGCACATTTAGCCCGATGGCCAGCTCTTGCATTTTTTGCTCTTGAGCATGGCGCAAATCGGCTAATTGCGTCTGCACTTGTATATATTCATCATTGACCTCCGCCAAAGACTGTTGCTTTTCATGTAGCGCCGTAAGTTCATAAGTTTGCAGCTCGAGTGCCTGTTGTTGCTTGGCGAGTAACTCATTTTGAGTTTCAATCTCAGAATCATCACCCACAGTCTTACCAATAAGTACCCCAACAAAGCTGCCAACGATGGCGCCAACAGGTCCGCCTACCACAGCGCCTAATATGGCCCCAGATGACAAGCCGACTAACTCTTCTGTGTGCTCTCTTTCTGGTGTTTGTGCTAAAACATCACTTGAATCGATGGTTGAATCAATCGCTGGTTTCATTTCTTCTGCGTGTAAGTGAGTAATGTTGGCGATCGATAAACTGCTGATGATTGCGATGGCGATTAATTGCTTTTTCATGGTGTTGTCCTTTATTTCAGATTAATAATTAAATTTGAATGAAGTACGTTTGCTCATTCGATGAAACTATTAAACAGCATTGAAATGGCAATTAAGGGGCGTAAAAGTGGCAATGTAGCGATGAAATGTGGCAACAATATGGCAATTGCTAGGGAGCGCTTTTTTGGCCATAAAAATAATGTATAGTCAGCCATATAAGACAAAACAAAGATGGTGATATGAAAAGAATTGCGATTGTAGAAGATGAAGTAGCCATTAGAGAAAACTATAAAGAGTTACTGCAACAACAAGGCTATAGCGTGCAGGGTTATGCCAACCGCCCTGCTGCCATGTTGGCTTTTAATGCCCGTTTACCTGACCTAGCCATTATTGATATTGGCCTTGAGACCGAAATAGATGGCGGCTTTACCTTATGTCAGTCGCTGCGATCTATGTCTAGCAGTTTACCGATTATCTTTTTAACCGCCCGAGACAGTGACTTTGATACCGTTTGCGGCCTTAGATTAGGCGCTGATGATTACCTATCAAAAGATGTCAGCTTTCCGCACTTAATTGCTCGTATTGCCGCTTTATTTAGACGCTCAGAACTGATTGGCGCAGCCATCGTTGAAGATAACCTGATTGAACACGGCAAGCTCACCATTGATGGCAACCGTATTCAGGTGTACTGGCAGCAGCAACCTATAGAGTTGACCGTGACAGAGTTTTGGATGGTGCACGCGATGGCAAAACATCCAGGTCATGTGCGAAGTCGCCAAGACTTAATGCAAGAAGCTAAAATATTTGTCGATGACAGTACCATTACCTCCCACGTTAAACGTATTCGTAAAAAGTTTTTAAGCGCAGATAAAGACTTTAATTGCATCGATACCGTGTATGGCATGGGTTACCGCTGGGACAGTGTCAGTTAATGTTTAATATTCCCATAGGGCTGCGCGCTAAAGTCGTTATCTTATCGCTATTTTTGCTGTGCTTACCTTGGCTTGGCTATGAATACGTGTGGGAAATGGAAAAATACCTGCGCCACGGCCAAGAAAAAACCTTGGTGGGCACCACTCAAGCCTTAGCCACCGCATTGCATGAACGCCCGAAACTGTTTAATCACCAAGCCAGTTTTTTAAGTCAGGTTGAAAAAGGCCGCGACTTATACGCCTATCCACTTTCGGGGCCAATTCAACTTGATGGTAAACTGACTGATTGGCAGCAATATCAGCATAGAGTGATCAATTATGGCACTGATCACGTGATTTTTAATCGTAATGAAAACCAAGTCGTTGATATTCACTTTAGTCACATGGTGGGTAAATACGCCGGCTATTTATATGGATTTTTTGAGGTTGCCGATAAGCATCTGGTCTATCGTAGTAAAAATAGCTTACGGGTAGATAAAAACGATCATTTAGTGATTGCCACTCAAACACCTGATGGCCAATTTAAGCGTTATATTGTCGCCAACACTCAAGACGGTTGGTTAAGTGCCTTTGAGCTGCCACAAGATCCAACTCAATCAATGCCCGTAACACCAGAAATTCGCATTCAAGGACAATGGCTTGCCACCGATAGAGGTTATAACATTGAATTTAGAATGCCGCTAAATATGCTAGGCAGTAAACTCGGGTTCGCCATTTACAATGTTGATGACAGCCAAACCCGTACAGTGAATACTATTATCGGTACCTCAGCTATCGATTCTGTGGCGCATTTAGGCACAGTCTTAGTGCCATCACCTGAAATTGAAAATATTATCAAAGGTATGAGTCATAACAGCTCGCGTATTTGGGTGGTTGATAATCATGGCCGGGTATTAGCTAAATCGGGTGACATTCGCGCCAGCAATAATCTTTGGTCATCAAGCTTAGATGACACCCGTGAGCCTAGCATTTGGGGGCAATTTAAAACTGATTACCTATTGCCGCTATATTATAAAATCCTCACTAAACCGCCGCAGGATTTTGTCGATTCATTGCAAGACTCAACCGAGTTAAGTGGCAGCCATATTCAACAAGCCCTTAATGGAAAACAAGGCTCAACCTGGCGCTTAACCCCTGACAGTAAAGCGGTGGTATTAGCCGCGGCCAGTCCTATCTGGATTGATGATAAAGTCATGGGCGCCGTCATTGCTGAAGAAACCACCCACGGAATTCGTACCCTGCGTAACCGCGCGCTAGAAAAACTGTTTAATGTGATTTTAACCATCATGAGTATGGGCACCTTGGCGCTGTTTATCTTTGCATCCAGCATTTCAAGCCGCATTCGCAAACTCAGAGATCAATCTGAACAAGCTATCGATAGCCAAGGCCGAGTGAGACAACAAATTGTCCCCTCTAAAACCCGTGATGAAATTGGCGATTTATCTCGCAGCTTTGCCAATATTGTTGGCCGTTTAGGTCAATACACCCACTACTTAGAGAACATGTCATCGAGGCTGTCACACGAACTACGTACCCCAGTTGCCGTAGTGCGTTCATCCCTTGAGCATTTAAGCTTGCAACAACTTGAGCCTGGCAGTGAAAAATACGTCGCTCGCGCTCAAGAAGGTGTCAGCCGTTTGCATTTAATCTTAAACAACTTAAGTGAAGCAACCCGCTTAGAAGCCAGTTTATCCCATGCAGAGCAAAGCCAGTTTTCTTTAACAGAAGTCATTAGCGGCTGCATGCAAGGTTATCAATATACCTACCCTGAAACTCAATTTACCCTAGACATTGATGATGGCCCAATGATCATGTTCGGTGTACCTGAATACATAGCGCAGCTGATGGATAAACTGATTAATAACGCCATTGAGTTCAGTACTGATGATCCTATTAGGCTGACACTTAAACGCACCGCTAAAACTGCGATTATCGAACTGGCTAACCAAGGGCCATTATTGCCTGCAGACATGACAGCGCAAATCTTTGAATCTATGGTGTCAATACGTCCACAAGGCGTGCAAGCCAAGCCGCATCTAGGGCTAGGTTTGTACATTGCAAGATTAGTGACTGAGTTTCACCAAGGCAGCATTAAGGCTGAGAATCTAGCCGATGGCAGTGGGGTTAAGTTCGTGCTGATATTCCCCTTAGCAGACTCAAAATAACCTTTATTTTAGCCGTATAGATGTTAGGATGGCTAAAACAATAATTCATAACATCCGTTGTGCCAGTTGGGAATGAATCTATGAGCAATCAGCAAGACAAATTAGCCACGCAAATCGTCAGTGTCGGCAGAGACAAAAAATACACCAAAGGGATTATTAACCCACCGGTGTTTCGCGCCTCAACCGTAGTGTTTGACACCATGGATGACATGCGTTTTGCCATTAAAAATAAAACCAATGGCGAAATGTTTTATGGTCGCCGTGGCACCCCAACGCATTTTTCATTTCAGCAAGCCATCAGTGAACTTGAAGGTGGCGTAGGTACCGCCTTGTATCCGTCAGGTGCGGGAGCAATCAGCAGCGCGTTATTGTCATTTTTAAAAAGTGGTGACCATTTATTAATGGTTGATAATGCTTACGAACCCACCCGCGATTTATGTAATAAGCTGTTAGCTGGCTTTGGCATTGAAACCACCTATTACGATCCGTTAATTGGTGAAGGGATTAAAGCGCTGATTAAACCCAACACCAAGGTGTTATTCCTTGAATCACCAGGCTCTATCACCATGGAAATTCAAGATGTTCCCACTTTAAGTCGTATCGCACACGAACATGATATGGTCGTCATGCTCGATAACACTTGGGCTTCGCCTATCAATTGTCGTCCATTTGAGATGGGCGTTGATATTTCAATTCAAGCTGCCACTAAATACATTGTTGGTCACTCTGATGTGATGATGGGCACAGCAACCGCTAATGAAGCCTGCTGGGAACAACTGCGTGAAAACAGTTACATCATGGGTCAAACCACTTCACCAGATGATGTTTATCTTGCCGCAAGAGGTTTACGCACCTTAGGCGTCAGAATGGCCCAACATGACAAAAATGCCTTAAAGGTCGCTAATTGGTTAGCCACCAGACCTGAAGTGGATCACTTGCGCCACCCTGGGTTTGAAACTTGTCCGGGCCATGAGTTTTACCAGCGAGATTTCAGTGGCGGTAATGGCTTATTCTCATTCGTACTCAAACAAGGCAACTTAGCCTCTGTGACCGCTTTTGTAGAAAACATGCGTCATTTCAAAATGGGCTTTTCTTGGGGTGGTTATGAAAGTTTAATTCTCGGTGTCTTTGGCATTGATAAAATTAGAACTGCCACCACATGGGACACCAGCAAGCCGCTTATTCGCCTACATATTGGCCTTGAAGATCCCGATGATCTTATAGCCGACTTAACCGCAGCATTTGAGCGTTATAACGAGGTTGAATCTAAGCGCTAAGCCCTGATTTAGAGCTTATCAACAACACAAATAATCGATAATAAAAAGGCCGAACAGTGTAATATGTTCGGCCTTTTTAATGTTTTGAATGGCTAAAATAGATAAGTCACCCTAATTAACAAAGTAAACTATTCATCAATCACTTGAGTAAATGCCGCATGAAAAACTTTATAATTTTCATATTTTGGCATGTGACCTAAACCTTCCAACTCAATAAGGCTTGAACCTTTAATCATTGCCTGAGCTTGTTTGCCAAGGTTTTGGTCATCTCCAAGTTTTCTATTAACACCTTTTTTTAACCAACCTCGGCCAGGGCCTGTTCTATCCCTAGTGCCGATGATTAGAAAGGTTTCACTACTAATTTGCGAAAATTTATCTACTATATTTTCTGAAAATATTGGACTATAAGTTAAGGCATTACTCCAAGCGATTAAGTGCCAATCATCCTCTGCTAGGACACCTTGATTGTGCATAATACGAACATCAATCCAGTTTTATCCATTTATCAAGGGTTTCTTGTATCCAAACCGCCAACTCTTGTCGCGACAACTCGTTTTAACAATAAATGTAACTAGCGATTATAATTAGGCTGATGTGGAGTTGAATATTTCACTTATTCACAGCTGTGGTTTATCATCCTTTGGCAGTTGTAGCAGAATTTTTATATCGAAGCGTTAATTTAGACGCTTAGGCACCTAGGTTAAACAAACGTCAGTAAAACACATTTATTGATGTACTTGTAGATTATGAGCAAAACTAACTTAAGAAACCTCTTCCCCCCAGAACCGAGACAAAACTTACATGCCGCATATATTTTCAAATCGTCGACGTATTCTTAATTTAACTGCAAATAAGAAAGAACTTAGAGCACAATTTCGCTGGGAAACCATCAACGCAATTGCTTATAAAGTCGGCGGTATTCTTTTTGTTATTGGCAGTTTCTTTTTTTTCCCAAGTCGGGCTGAATATGCCCATATTGGCGGTTGGTTTTTTCTTGCCGCTTCACTGATTTACTTAGCGGTTAATGTTCACGATATGGCTGAGATCAGGCGACATTGGAAAAGCCAGCTATCCCACGGGATTGATTTAAAATTAGAATATTTTGCAGGTATCAGTTATCTGCTGGGTACCCTATGTTTTGTTTTTGGCCGAATATCTTATTTCCCTGCGGTTGATGATCTGATCCTCGGCACTTGGTTGTTTATCATTGGCAGCACATTGTTTGTGCTTGGCGCTGCAGCCAATGTGTTACTGATTATCAAGGCTGAATCGGTGCAATTACTGCAATTGATGAACCTAACAGCAATCACCTTTATTGTCGGCTCAGTTCTCTATGGTATGGCCTCTATCCCTTATCTGTGGGCTTTTGAATCGCCAAATGATCACCTGCTTATTCTCAACTTTCTTGCTTGGCAATATATGCTGGGCAGTATCCTATTTTTATTAGGCGGCATATTTAATTACTGGCGCGCCTACTTACTGGTTCAAAATGCGCTGAAAAATCATCCAGACGTGTAAAGCCTAATAATTTAATCAAACAAATATCTAAGCTTGCTTCAATACCTTAGGTGCTCTGTGCTGTGCGGCTTTATGGCATCAAGCTGATTTATCGTCAGTAAATATCTCAATGAAAATAGCTTATGTGACTGTTTTATAATGCCCCCATGGCGTCACTGCTGAATTAATCAACCTATACGCTATTTTAAGCCAATCACTTTGGATCGTCAGCATCAAAATCCTTAGCCCTTTTTGTAGGATCGCGTCCTACATAAGCGATTCAGAAGTTCATCAAACAATTGCTAATTTCCCTCAATTCCCTTGCTGCAATCAAGGTGTGAACAACGACCTTTCTCTCATGAGTCACAGTGCTCGTGGGCAATTGTCGTTAGCGACATACAAATATCAGGGCCTAAAAAATGTGGAATAAACTCAACAAGTCGATGATGGTCTGCCAAATGCTTTTTGGCTTATCTTTTTATGGCGTGCTCGTCAGCCTTACGCGCTTTTTTCTAGAAGAACTCAATTACGGTGAATCCGAGACCATGATGGTTGTCGGCGCATTCGCCGCTATCGGGCCATTATTTGCTATTGCAGGCGGTTTTATCGCCGATAAATTACTCGGTGCTTATCGCTCACTCACCATTAGTTATGCTGCATTTGTTACCGGTTATATTCTACTGGTCGTGGGCGCATCCTCATTACATGTCCCTACCGCAATGGCTGGTATAGCACTCGCTAGTTATGGCCGCGGGTTAATGTCGCCATCTTACCCAAGCCTTTATAGAAGAACATTTAACTCTCAAAAAGAGTTTGAACAAGGTTTCCCAATCAATTACTCGGTCAATAATATTGGCGCCTTTGCTGGGCAGTATTTGTTCCCGATGTTAATTCTGTATATTGGTTTTACTGGCGGTTTCATGCTTTCTGCCATATTGGCAGCTGTTGCCCTATTCGTTCTTGTGGTGCTCAAAAAGCCTTTTTCAGCTTTAGGAAAACCTATCGATCAAAAATCACTATCAATTAAAGCCTGGTTTGGCTTTGCTGTTATTTCTTTCGCCATGGTTGGCCTAGTGTTTTTCATGTTCTCAAATATGGAAATTGGACAAAATATCGTTTATGCCATTGGCTTAATGGCAATTGGTTACTTCATTGCTTTGATGTTTCAGGTAGGTCACGCAGAAAAACTTAGAATGGGCACCATTTTAATTGCCACTTTTTTAACGACCTGCTTTTTCGTGTATTACGGACAAATGATGACATCCATGAACATTGTTGCCATTAATACCCTGAGCGGCAATTTGTTTGGCTTTATTCCACTGCAACCAGAAGCGGCAATGGCGATGAACCCACTCTGGTGTATGGTTGGCGGTCCTGTGGTCGCCATGGCTTTTTCTGCCTTAGAGAAAAAAGGCATTAACCTGTCGACTGCAACCAAGGTGTCGGTGGCGTTTGTGATGACAGCTATCGCATTTGGGATATTAACCTATTTCATCTCAAACATCGGCCCAGATGTCACCATTAGACCTGAAGTCTTTTTTGCAGTGCACTTTTTTCAAGCGCTTGCTGAAGTGATTGTCGGCTCAATGGTAGTGGCATTTATTTTGTCTGTTGCCCCCGCACATATTGAAAACTTTTCTGTTAGCCTATTTTCAGTGGCAATCGCTTTAAGTGGGATTGTGGGCGCAGTGCTATCAACTCATATTGCCCTTGAAAAAGGACAAGTCTTGACCCAAGACATCGCCCAAAACATGTATGGTGACTATTTTCAAATGTTAACTATCATGGCGGTAGTGATGGTCGCAGTGGCTTTAGTGTGTTCTAAAGTGATTGCGCTAATGCTACGTAGAGCAGAGCAACATGATGCTGTAAATCACCCTGAAGTAGAGACGACAGTTTAAAGGATGCATTTTTAGCGGCAATTTAAAACATTGCTTATGGATGGAGAGGCTTGTCAATTTTCACTTTAACCCCGTCACATTATTATCTGAACACGCTTAATAATAATGTGACGAGTAGAAAATTAATTAGCATTAACAATAGATTGCAGTAATTTTCGTAACTGCTCACTATTGTGCTTTGACAAGCCCAAAATGACACTGGGCTTTTGACCGCGGGTTTCAATTTCGATGCGGTCCCAAATAATGCCGCTGCGATAATTAAATCCGGCAACTTTATTCCACGGGACTTCATCGGTGTTATTCCACAAACGAAATAGCCCCGGTGCATTGATGCAAATTTTATCCACATCAGTTTCGATTTCTTGGGGTAATAATCTAAATCGAAATAAAACCGAGGCTAATAACTCTGCTTTAAAGGCCATTGCCAGCTCAGTTTCATCAATGGACAACTGACTAAAGCGATAATGACAATGACGGCAAACCACGGCATCTTTAGGCAAGCTGCTGTGACAATCTGGACAAATATGACCCGATAAATATTCTAAGCAATGGCCACACTTTAGTGCGTCAGCATGAAGCTGTTGTTTACAATAAGGACAATCCATTTCCCCTCCTCATGCTGTAAAATTTATCTAAATTAGTTTAAAACTAGTAAGCCGCTTGTGGCTGCTGATAAGCTTTGGTGCCCCATAATGGTACGGTCGATAAGCTGTGTTTGTAACTACCCGATGTTTCCTTGGTCGAATAAGACACATACATCAGAGTTTGATTTTCAGCATCTAAAATACGTCTAATTTTCATAGTTTTAAAGAAAATGCTTTTAGATTTTTTAAATACAATCTCACCCGATGCCGACTTATCAATAGCCTCGATCATTTGCGAGGTAATTTCACCGGTTTGACGACATGAAATAGATGAATCGGATGGATCTGAAAAGCTTAAATCCGCTTCAATACTGGCAACATGACAAGTTACCCCAGGTACTAGCGGGTCAACCATCTTATTAAGTTTAATGTCTTTGGTGGTAAACATCCCTAAACTCACCTTGCCAACATCGTCACTGCAACTCATGGTTAATAAGCTAGTCCCTAGCACTAATGCCATTGCAGTTATTTTATTTACCGGCGTGTTTTGAATCATTGCTCGAACCATATTGATGTTTATCCTTACTGGCTACAACACGATTAATAACACCTGTTGTAACTGGCTTATGCTTAAATGCTTACCGTTAAATCACAGCTAAAAAATTAGTGCTGAAAAACTTTACCCGCCCAACGCACTAAACCACTGGTTACACTGCCAAAATGGTCGCCGACAATAATTTCTGCTTCACTAAATTGGCTTGAAATACATTGATGGATCACCGGACTTTTTGCTGTGCCGCCAGTGACATAAACCACATCAGGCTCGGCGCCAGCAGACTCTACAGCTTGCTTCATAATAGTGATTAATTTGCTAACAGGTTGCTGAACTGCAGCTTCAAAAGCTTCTAGTACCACATTAATCTCAAAGTTCGCTTCAATAAAGGATAAATCTGTATCAAAATCTGTCTGCTGTGACAGGCCAATTTTGCACTGCTCTGCTTGACGAACAAATTGATAGCTCATTTGATGCAAGCGTAATGATTTAAGTCGTTTAAGAAGCGCTGGTTGCTCGGCATCTTTAATGAGTTCGTCAATTAATTTAGCCGTCGCAATAGAGCCAAATTCTCGCTGAGCACTAATGTCATTAACAGCAACGCCATTCCAAAATGGTTGTCGCGGTACTGTAAGGTTATTTTTTAATGTAGAGCCTAGGCCTAAATGCGGCATAAAACAGTTCATGGCAACGGCAATATCAAGATCGTTACCGCCAACACGCTGACCACTATGGCCAAGCACATCATCACTACGATCGGTTTTATGTTGTAACTCTGGGCCCATTTTTACCATAGAGCAATCGGTGGTGCCGCCGCCAACATCAACCACTAGTACGGTTTTGTGGGACGTCATTGACGCTTCATAATCCATCGCAGCAGCCATAGGTTCAAATAAAAAGCTTACTTGTTCAAAGCCTGCTCTTTTAGCCGCTGTTTCTAAAATAGCTTGTGCTTGCTGATTACTTTCCTCACCGCCAACACCTTGAAAGTTAACAGGTCGGCCAATGACAGCTTTGGTGATCGGCTCTTTAATTACTGCTTTAGCCCGAGACATCACTTCAAGCATCATTAAGGTGACAATATCTTCAAATAACGCCACTTGATCGACCCTTAAACCACTAGCGCCTAAAAATGATTTTGGTGACCGGACATAGAAACCTTCATCCGGTAATTCTAAATAGGCCTCTATTGCTTCGGGGCCGACAAATACCACTTGCTCGTCTGGGTAAATATCTAACTCATGGCGGACTTGTCTGGCGCGGCTTAATTGCGATGAACGCAGGTGAGCATATTGTGGTTTTAGCCCATCAGCAATACGGTGATAAACAGCTTCAGCGATAAGTTCTCTATCCATGGCATATAAGGTTGAAGATAAGAAACAACTATCACCATTAATCGGAATAAGTGTCACTTGACCATCTTGCTCAATACCCACTGAGCAGTTTGCACTGCCGTAATCAAAACCAATAAACATTAACTTCCAACTCTATATTTCTTAATCAATGCTAAAAATAACATAAGCTGAATCAGAGATCTTATTCACTTTAGTAATAATAAATCTTTCGCTGCTAAAACCAGCAATCTGTTTCATAAATAGTAATGGGTTGTTTAAGTGCAGTAAAAATTTAGCGGAGCTAATCACGGTAAAAAAGAGGTAAAAAAAGCACCCATATGATAATGGATGCTTTTATCTAACTGGTTAAATCAGCCTTTACTAACTCAAATTATTTAGCTTCATTTTGAGCTAGCTTCACGCTTTCTTTATGTTGACGTCTTTGCTTAATCACTTGCTTAACGTCGCTACCTATATGGGCTTCGCCACGTTGTTTAGCCAGTTGGACCTGTCTTTCACGTTCAATAAAACGTTGGCGCTGCTCGTCAGAAATTTTATCAATACAGTGTGGACAACTGACGCCTTGAACAAAAGCTGGGGTCTGCATTTCTTCTTTAGTGATTGGCATGCGGCAAGCATTACATTGATCGTAAATACCTTTATCTAAATCATGATTTACCGCTACCCGATTATCAAACACAAAACACTCACCTTGCCACAGGCTTTGCTCTTGTTTGACTTCTTCAAGGTATTTTAAAATCCCGCCTTCAAGGTGATACACCTCATCAAAACCCTGCTCTTTAAGGTAAGCGGTGGATTTTTCACAGCGAATGCCACCGGTACAGAACATGGCGACTTTTTTGTGCTTAGTTGGATCGAGGTTTTCTTTGACGTATTGAGGAAACTCTCTGAAGGTTTCAGTTACAGGGTTAACTGCATTTTTGAAGGTGCCGATTTGTACTTCATAATCGTTACGGGTATCGACTAATAACACCTCAGGATCTGAGATCAGTTTGTTCCAATCTTTTGGTTTAACGTATGTCCCTACCACTTCCCTTGGATCAATCCCTTCAACCCCCATAGTGACAATTTCTTTCTTGAGTTTCACTTTGGTGCGGTAAAATGGCATGTTGTCGTCAAAGGATAATTTATACACAATTTCATTTAAGCCATCTTGTGACGCCAACCAGGCTAACAGGCTATCAATACTTTGTTGCGAGCCTGCTACTGTGCCGTTAATACCTTCACTGGCCAGTAATAAAGTGCCTTTAATTTCTTGTTGCTCCATATGGGCTAATAATGGCGCTTTTATTGATTCAAAATGCGGTAAAGCAACAAACTTATATAACGCGCAAACGACAACTTGTGACATGAATATCTCCGCTAGCTGGAACTTAATTTCCAGTGCAATTAATAACGATTAAGGACAAATAAGCACAAAAGAGTGATCAACCTCAAGTTATGGCGCGAAATTGTAACTTAATCACACAACCATAGCTAGGCGTAATGCAGCGTCTTCAGTTCGTGTCAGTAAACACATATGTTTCAACAAACCCGCAAAACCAACCGACAACCTAAGCAAAAAGTTCACACACCCACAGATAAAAAACATAGAATAAGCTCACTCATTGTTTACTTCACGATAACAAGGTCTAGTTATATATGTCTTCCGCTATTCTTTATACCTTCAGGCGCTGCCCTTATGCGATGAGAGCGCGTATAGGCTTGCATTTAAGTTCGTTAAATCCTGAATTAAGAGAAATTGAGTTACGTAATAAACCTGCAGAAATGCTAAAGCTGTCGCCAAAAGGCACAGTACCAGTATTAGTACTGAATGATCCGCAAATTAATCGTCCTAAAGTATTAGACGAAAGCATTGATATCTTCAAGTATGTATTAAGTCATTATTCTTGTGCTGATACTGAATATTTATGCAACAGTGCTTATGTAAGCTTAGTCTGCTCTATAACCGATAAAGCAGCAATTGATCTGATTGAATTGAATGATTTTCAATTTAAACCTTGGCTAGACAAATACAAGTATGCTGATAGACACCTTGAGTATCCTGAAGAGTATTACCGCATTAAAGCCTGTGAATTCATTGAAATTTTAGAAGAAAAGCTGTCTGATAATAAACAACTGTTGTCAGACTCACCCTCGATGGCTGACTACGCTATTTTTCCGTTTGTAAGACAATTTGCACATGTTAATAAGCTCTGGTTCCAGCAAAGCCCATATAAAAATGTAAAACAATGGCTCAAAATCCATCTAGAAAGTGATTTATTTAAAATGGTTATGAAAAAACACTCTCTCTGGTTAGATGATTTAACCCAGCAACATTACCTCAAATAGCGTCGATATATTACTAACTGCTTATATTAGCAACAACAGATCAATCTTTTGTATAGTTATTCAAATATATGATTGATAAAAGCACTGTAAATGCGCTATGTTAAGTCAACTATAAGATGGATTTTATAGTGATTAAGCAGCTAATCTCCAAAATAGGATTAAGCTTAGGTAAGCCTCTCATGCAGTGACCAAGGATGTAGACATGGAACAAATGGATTTGGTGCTTGTGCTCATACCACTGTTAATCGTATTGCATATTATGTTTTGCTACCGCGCGATTAACACAGCAGCAAAGATAGATAACGTTAAACGTTATCTATGGGGAACAATAAGCCTATTTTTAGGCCCGTTAGGCTATTACTTATATCAGAACTTGCTGCCGTTAGATGCATTAGACCCAAGCGACTAAGACATTTAATTATAACGAGCAAAGTCACCGACCTAGGTAACTCAAACATTTTTATTTAAAAATATTAAATATAGTGATTCCACAACTGGAGTCACTATATTTTTATTAACGCTTTTGATCGCCTTTATAATTAGCACTGTTCTCGAGCTCAGCAATTAAGTTGATAAGCCCACTTCATAGAAACAGGTTATAAATATCGAGCGAATTGTCGGCCTGGTTTTAACGGTTTAAGCGGCGCTTTAACCGCAGGGGTGCCGATATACAAAAAGCCCACGATTTGATCTTCAGCGGCAATACCCAAACCTTGATTAACCATCGCGTTAAAAGCAAAGTCACCAGTACGCCAAACTGCGCCCAATCCTAAAGAAAACGCTGCTTGTTGCATTGCCATGGTGGCGCAGCCCGCGGCTAACTGCTGCTCTAATAATGGCACTTTAGGATGTGACTGACTTTTGGCGACGACAGTAATGACCATTGGCGCTCGGTGTGGCATCCCTTTCACTTTGGTTAAAAAGGTTTCATCCGCCCCTTTAGACTTAGCCGCCGTAACAAATATCTCTGCTAAGGTCTCTAACCCTGCATCAGTGGCGATAATAAATTCCCAAGGGGTTAAAGCGCCGTGATCTGGCACTCTGGCAGCAGCATTAAGAATGAAGTCCAATTGTTGTTCATTCGGCGCAGGCGTTGTTAAACGAGGTGTTGACTGGCGAGTAAGTAATAATTCTGAAGCGTCCAATTGCAAAATCCCTGTCTTTTCATTGCGCAGACACATGTCCACGCCGATAATTAATCTCTCAAGAATATTAACAAAAATCCCACATTAAAGTGGGATTTTTACATGTCATGATAAATTGTTAGATGAGGTTATTAATCGCTAGCTAGCACGCTTGGCAATAAAGTGATCCACGCTGGTATATCGGCCTCCGCCCATAAATAACAGCGCAAGCAACATGATGAAATAGGTTATGGCAAACTCAATACCATTATTTAAAATAACAAAGTTGCCTGAGCTTGTGAGCCATTCGTAATTACCATGTTGCTGTAAAAGTGCTTTAGCCGCAGCAAGCTTTTCAGCAGAAGCGGTGACATTATCGTTAGCAAGCCAGGAACTGGCATCAGCAATGGCCAACCAGCCATTATTAATGTGCACCGCAAACGCCGCAACTAACATGGTTACCATCATAGGGATGGCCACTAAACGTGTAGCTAAGCCTATCAGCAGTAGCGCTCCGCCAAATAATTCGGTGCCGGCAGCTAATGCGGTCATGACTTCAGGCATAGGTATACCTAAACCCCAATCAGGATTACCAAACCAAGCCGCTGTGTCACTAAAATTAGATAACTTGTTATAACCTGCTTGCATTAATACTGGGGCTAAATAAAGTCGCAAAGCCAGTGGTGCTATGCCTTCAATGTGCCTTAATAAACTTAAAAATTGCTGATATAGGTTCACCATGATAATTCCTTAACCTTGCTGCGATAATTACATCATTAGACCTTGGAATAACAAGTTTTATTTCATCTATTTACATCAGCTATAAATTAACGCTCCACATCGTCAGACAGATCTTGTAAATCCTCAATTAACGTGACTATTTTTTTGTTTAAATGACGGCGCTGCTTGCTGGATAAACTGTGATTAATTTCAATCATTAACTGACCAAATAATCGAGTATTTCTATCTGCATTTTGCTGATAGATTGCCGATTTTAATTCATCTGGCTGGGTCATTAATAACCGCATTCTCTGCTCAAGTAAGGCTGTATCATCTCGTTGACTCAGCGCAGTTTCAAACTGACGTAACCATTCAAGTCGATACTCTAGCCACATATCAAGGGTTGCTAAACGCTGTTGATTAAACGCTTTAATTAACACTTCTTGTTCTGCTGTGGTGCTTCCTAACCAATCATCAACCCGATTGATGGTTCTTTTGTTGGCATCGGCGACTAATTCTAGTTGGTTTTTTCCTGCATACTTGGCATTTAATTCATCATTATCAAGTTTAAGCTGAGTAATAATAGATTTAACTTGTTGATCGCTTAAGCTAGTAATAATAGGTAGTAAATCGGGTAGTAAAAATTCAAAAACACGAAACCAATGGGCTTTAGCTGCAGTAACTTGTTGCTCCCAAATTTCAATGGTGAGCGTGTGTTTATTAATATTGTCGGAAAGTTGCTGCAGCTGCTCGCTATAGCGAGCCAATTCTTGCTGTTGATGCCAAAGCAAAAACTTATCTAGCAGCTTATCAAATTGAGCTTGTTGAGATTTATCTAATTCTACATATTCATCAACGCGCCACTCAATGGCCCAGTCGAGAAAGAAGTAACTAAATTTGGTGGAACATCCTGCTAAAAAGATAACAAGTAATATTGGAATTAATGGCTTTTTCAACGGTCATTCTCCCCTACAAACAGCATAAGTTAAGAATAATAGCCTTATGGCACTAAAGATAGGTATTTGTTGAATAAGTTAAAATATTGCTGAGGAGATAATTGCTGGTTAGCTGCCATCATTAAAGCCCAAGCTGCGGCAAATAGCCAAAAGCAATGAGCCATTTCAGCGAGGTAGTCAGTACAATCATGAGTCAAATTCAGCTGATGTTGTAGATATTTTTCCGTCAGTTGTTTTACTTGCTCTTGAGTTAATTGATGCGTCACCACCACGGCGACTAAATCAAACAGCGGATGACTGGCAGCGGAATATTCAAAATCAATACACTTAAGTTGTTTACCATCAAACAGTAAATTATACGGCGACAAATCTCGGTGACAGAACTGCGGCGAAATCACGCAGGTTTCTAGTTGTTCAAGCCAAATAGCCATTTGGGCATATTTACTGGTTAATTTTCGATAAAGCTGCTGCCATGTCACTAACGCCTGAGTTTCATCAGCATCGCCTTTGTTTGCGACGCTTGCATCAGCAATTGAGTTGCCTAAGTCAGATAATGAGTTTACATAAACTTGCCATTGCTGAGTCATGGTAATTTGTTTCGTCGGCAAAGGTAATTTTGATAGCGGGGTTAATAACCCCAGTAGGTGAGCAACAGGGTCTAGCGCCGCAAACACCGACTGCTGTGGGCGCTTGTTATCATAAAAACTAAACTCGGCGACATAATTTGACCATAAGTGATTATTTTCAGGTATAAACTGACTTAGGTAAAAGCGTTTATCATCACTAAGCCAAATTAATTTAGGCGCCCGATTAATGGCTTCAACCAAGCGCCAACTGCTCACTTCGTTGTCTCGTTCACACCACGGGGCATTATCTTGATTAACCCGTAATACCCAATCGCTATCACTTAAGGCTATATGGAAGTTTTGGTTACTTAATCCATCAGATAACACTTTAACCCCATGACAATCTGCTTCAATCTTATCGGCTAATATATTCGGTAATTGGCGTTTAATATCCGCAGGTAGCCATTGCCATGGGTTAAAGTGACTCATTATCTAAATAGCCATTAGCTTGCTAAGGCTGCATCATCTGGTGCATGATTTTGCAGCATTTTTTTACGCCACATAAAGTAACCGCTGACAGCCATAAATAAATACAGGATAAGTAAACCAGAAGTTAGCATTAAACCTTTTTGAAGGTATAAGTAAATTGATAGCGAATTAATCACCATCCAGTAATACCAATTTTCTATTACCTTTTTCGCCACTAGATAAGTAGTCATCACCGCAAAACAGGTTGTTAATGCATCAAGATATGGAAACGAAGCACTTGTATTTGTGGCCATTAAGTAGCCCACAATCAAGGATACACCACTAGTAACGGCAATAATCACTAAGTGTTTGTTTAGAGACCAACTAATAATTGGCAGTTCAGTTTGATGACGACTGTCAGCACCATAGCGCCACAGCCAAAAGCCATAAATCGCCATCGCCATGTAATATACATTTAGCACTGATTCCATCAACAATGACACATTCCAAAACAGCACTGTGTATATGGCAGTACTGGCAAAGGCTGCCGCCCAACACCAAATATTGGTTTTCATGGCTAATATCAAATACGCAATTGCCAGAATCACTGCAACAGCTTCCCAGCCTGTCATTACAGACACTTCAGTAATGGCAATTTGTATTGATTGAACGATCTCAGATAACATAACGTTGGCTACTATTTCATTACTATGATGAATTTTCAGGTTATTCGGTGTGGCTTAAATCAAGCTCGCCACCAATAAATTTACATACAAATACTGCTTTGCCCCATTTTTGATGGGCCGCTTCCATTTCGGTTGCTAGCATGGCCATCACATCTGCGTATTCACCGCACACCTGAGTCGCCATCGCATTGGTTTTACGTTCAATATTAGGGTAGCTATCTACTCGGCCAATAAACCACTTTATCGGGTCTAAATAGTTTTCATTAAATGGATACATGCTGATTTCGGCAGTCAATTTCATGGAAATTCCTTAATCGTGATAAAAATACCGTCATAGTCTATCAAAGTTTAAGGTAAAAAACTTTTCAAAACATGACGGCAATTTAGTGTTAAGTATTGTTATTATTAAATAAATCAACTGTAACCCAACAGGTTAACAGCCCCCTTTAATTAACATAGTTTGCAGTCAAGCTACATAAACTTGACGTTTAAGGTAATACCTAGCTGACGTGGATCGCCGAAACGTACATATTGCTTATCGGCCCAATCTAAGTCTGGTTCATTACCAAAGTAGAAGCCTCTGGTGCCATATTGCTCGTCAAATAAGTTGCGGCCCCATAAATACGCTGACCACATTTGTGTTTCATAACCCACTCGAGCATTGAAAATAGTATAAGCGTCTGACTTTGATTCGTTACTATCAGAGTAGTAAAAATCACTTTTACCGCTAGCATTTAAATTGGTAAACCAGCCAGAATCACTGACATAGCTCATGCCTGCGCTATAAGTAAATTTTGGCGCATGGGCTTGCTCTCGACCTGTTAAATCTACGACATTGCCATATTTATCCTTGTATTGATAATCACCATAGGTGGCTTCTAACCAACCTGCACTACCGTAGAATTGAATGTTATCGGTGGCATAGTAGGTAAAGTCGATTTCGGCGCCGTAGTTTTCAGCACTACCTGCATTTTCGGTAAATAGAATGAAGCGCTGCTGATCATCAGGGTCTTGTTGTGATGCCGCCACTTGCTGATCGCGTCGATCCATATAGAAGAATGCCAAGTTGGTATCTAATTGACCTTGTAACCACGAAGATTTGAGCCCTAACTCGTAGTTATATAAGATTTCAGTATCAAACTCTTTTTTATCGGCTAATTCAGCTGGCAAACTCATGTTAAAGCCACCCGCTTTGTAACCGCGAGCAATACGCAGATAGGTATTATGGTCTTGGTTTATGGGTTTAGATAGCGCTAAATGACCACCCCACATGTTTTCGCTAGGTGAGAATTTATCACCATTACTGTCTGAATATTCACTTTCTCGGCGCTCTAAACGAACCCCAGCTGAAAATACATAACCATTACTAAACTGGGTATCGGTTTGAGCAAAAATAGCATAGTTGGTCGCTTCATATTCCGATTGCAGCACTTCATCTGGCCAGCCATTGTATTCAGAATATAAGTCATTATCCTCTTGAAGGTTCATGCCATATAAGCCCATTAACCAATCAGTCGAATCGTTAAAAATTCGGCCAGCTTCGTTTGAGCTGATACGAAGTTCCTGTGACACGGTTTTACGCTCACCCTGTTTATCCCAGGTGTAATCATAAACACATGGCTCAGTCCCAATCACGTTCCAGTCATCATCATAAATGCTGCATTGTTTCGAATCCCAGTAATCAGGGTTGGCCCAATCGCCGTCATAATTATGGTGATGATCGGTTTGTGCAAATGAAGTTAACGAGGTGAGTTCGAACTTTTCAAAACTGCTGAATGTGCCTTTTAAGCCAGCACCAGTGGTCTTTTGCGCATCAACACCAGGCTTATCGGTAATAGTTTCAAAGCCATTATTATCTAACGTCCAGGCATCATAGCCATTATCAAAATTAGCATGTAAAAAGGTTAAATCCAGTTGCACATCATCTGCAGCATACCAACGCAATTTAGCACGGGCAGTGAATTCATCACGGCCATTGGTATCTTCACGTTCAAGGTAAGTATTGTCGCGGTAGCCATTTTGTGAATGCTGCTCTAAAGACACCCGATAAAGTAGCTTACCAGAGTCAGTTATTGGGCCAGAGCTAAAACCGGAGAAGGTTTGTAAGTCATCGTCCCCAAGAGAGACTTGTGCGCCATGTTCAAACACATCGGTGGGATCGTTACTTTTAAGGTATATAAGACCCGCTAACGCATTGGCACCATATTGTGTACCTTGTGGGCCACGAAGAACTTCAACCTGTTGTATATCGTACATGCTCGACACCATGCCGATCCCAGATAAATCGATATCATCAACAATGAAGCCAACAGAAGAATTTGGCGCGCCTTGATATTCTTCTTGCTCACCCACACCACGAATTTGGAAATACTTTGGCCGAGAGCTGCCGCCAGACCAGTTAAAATTAGCAATAGAGTTTAATACATCTTCAAAATGTTGAGCGCCCTCATCTTGCAATTGTTGGCTATCGATGACGGTAACACTGGATGGCACTTTTTCTAGCGCTATATTACTAAAGTCAGCGTTAACCACTATGACTTCCATTTTTTCAGCAGCGGGCGCCACGCGTTCAACATTTTCTGTTTGAGCGACAACGGAAGTGGATAAAACGGCAAGAATGGCAATCGCTAGTGGCGATTTAGATTTTATTACAGACATAGGACCTCAAATTATAATTTTGAGATCCGGCAAGCATAGTGAATTAGTTATGTGCATCCATGACTGTCATTACAATTATCAGTTATTAAATTGGTGTCGTTTTTCGTTTACGACTTGGTTTATGACTGAGTTAATGACTAACATTTACGGCAAAGCATGCAGCCTATTCCTACGCCGGTATGAGCCGGATCAGGTTCTAAGGGTTTGTCTTTAGACATCTCAGTTTATCAACACGATAAACACCCCTTGGCGCGGCGGATTATAAACTATCCTTTATCTGTGCAACAGCACTAACAGGCACTTTTTATTAACTATTTAAGTACAAAAAATTATCACATAGATATTTTTATGATTAGCTAAGCCTATAAAACAAAAAACACGCAATTAAGCGTGTTTTATATTTTAAAAGATACACTTAGTTAGAGAATGCTTCTCTTACATATACTTCAAAACGGCTTGCATTGGCATTAGGGGCAACGGCGCTAACCTGCATTTGTTGTTTGCCATGTAGCTTTAATGACTTCCAGCTGCTTGCTTCATCTTCAATGGTAAAGCCACCAACATCAAACCAAGTAAACTTATATTGCAGCCTTAAATCCGTTGACACCTTGCTAATGATTAATGCAGAACCTTGCAATAAATCCGCTTGCGTTCTGACATTGACTTGCTCAACAGCGACTTTACTCGCAAAAGAATTATTATCAACTCTCACTTCGCTATTAGAGCTAACCATGACTCCCGCGGTATGATTAGCACAGGCTGATAGCATTAACGCTAGCGATATCATTATTACTCTTAATGTCATCATTAATTCCTTTTTTTAAGTATTAAAAATAAATGGTCGGCTCAGTGTCAAACAGCTTGCTCATCTATGCATCAACTGTGTGTTACTTCTACTGATCAAGCAAGAAATGCGCTCTCGCAGTAGCAATTAGCTGCTTACGATTTTTCTGCCAGCAATTAATGCTAACATTAGCAACTCGGCGTCCTTGACGAGTAATTTTACATTCAGCAAACGTATCTTGATGTAAACCCGCACGTAAATAATCAATTGAAAAATCGATAATTTTTGGCACTTTCTTAGCTTGCATAAATACCATTAACTGCACAATCGCCGACATTTCCATAAAGCCAGCAATAACCCCGCCATGTATGGCTGGCAGAATAGGATTACCAATGTTGTCATCTTTAGTTGGCAGCTTAAATACCATTTCATCACCAAAGCGATCAACACTCATCCCGATAAATTGGGTATAAGGGACTTTCTCTAATAAATAACTATAGTCATTTAAATCAATGGCCCGCTTAACCACATCATGAACATTAATATCGCCCACAGTTAAACTGGCATTGCCTGCCTGCATAACTTCAACACTTTGAGTATCAGGCTGGTTATTAGCAGCTGAATTGACTGCACTTGCTTCATCAGCGCAGCCCATCAAAGCTTGTCTAAACTCTTCACCCACCATTTCTGGACTAATACGCATAAATGAGCCAACAGCATGCGCAATAGGATCATCAATACTGTCTTGATAAGCAATCGCACGGGTAAACGCCACATTGGCCGACAAACGATAACATTCTGCAAATGCATACAGCGGTTTGTTTGGCTCAGCCGGTTTCATGTAGTCAACCCGTAAATCTAAGGTTGGCGATATTTCTAAGGATTTATACTTCTCTAAAATAGCGCATACAACAGAAGTGCCGGATGCGGTATCAATGATCGTAGTCACCACACCGCCGTGTATCACCCCAGTATCTGGGTCACCAATGATATCTTGGCTATAAGGCAACTCCAGTAATACGTGATGTTCACTGGCTTCTAACGCACTAATATTCAATCGACGGCAATGGGCAAGCTGATTAACAAATCGGCTTGCTACGCCGGTTAACGGAAAAAAATCACTGTTTATTTTCATGTTATTAGTATTAATCCAACCGACTTAGCATTGGCCCAAGTGACTTACCGCCAAGTAGATGCATATGGATATGGTAAACCTCTTGGCCACCGTGTTTATTACAGTTCATGATTAAGCGGTAACCATCTTGTGCAATACCCGCTTCATCAGCCAGCTTTGCCGCAACTGTCATCATTCGCCCTAATGCCAGTTCGTCAGATGCTTTTACATCATTGGCTGTGGGGATCAAATGGTTTGGAATAATCAGAATATGTGTTGGTGCCTGTGGGTTTATATCGCGAAAAGCGGTGACGAGCTCATCCTGAAACAAAATGTCGGCAGGAATTTCTCGGCGTATAATTTTACTGAAAATGGTTTCTTCAGCCATGATTGATCATCCTTTTGGTTATTATAATCGAAGTAGTGAAAATCATTGTTGAATGCGCTAATCAAGCAGCCAACTAAGCGCTTGCTTAACTATATAATAGCTACTGCTGCATTTGTCACTTAAGCCAAGCAAGTTTAACACTTTGCTATTAATCACTGTTGAATGTTGTTGGCACTATCAAGCCAATTTTGACAGCTCGATTAACTATAGCAACGCTCACTTACTTAGAGTTTATCTAGGCATTATCACATCATTGTTATCAATGCTAAAGGGGATTTATTTGAAGTATCCCCAGCAATTAACATTGAAGTCGCTAAAAAAAGCGCTATATTTCTTGGTGGTTACCTTTAAACCTTATGCAATTAGACTTCTTTGGCATCTTTTTGATCACCACATAATGAAAGCTTGGATTAACTTAACCATAATGAAAGCTAAGTTGCTTATGTGGTTATCGCCTTAAGGGCTGCTTCTGTGTATCTAGAAGTTTACCCCCAGAAAACATAAAAGGCGCCATTGGCACCTTTATCGTGATTGAAACATAAGGGACTGTTAATTAGGGGCTATTTATTCAGGACGGATAATTAGCCACGCTTAATTCTGGCACTGACTTGCGCTTCTTTATGGGCTTCTAACCAATACTTTTGCAAGGTAGTATTTTGCAAACCTGTAGTGGCATCCCCTAGCCTCCAAGCCCCTTTCCAAATGCCATCGGCAATAAGATGCACAACAGCGCTCTCAATGGCTGCGACTACGCATAAACTCACAGGCTCATTGGAAGTATAACCCGCTTCAGCCTCTAACAAATCTTGTGCATCAATAAACTTAAATACACCTGCGGTAATTTCTTTTGATATCACCGATTTGGTGGTGGTAACACTACTGAGTAATCGGCCAGTTCGAATATCCACAGCGCGTAAATTAACGGTAATGCTATCGACTCGGTATTGACCTGAAGCGCCAATGCCTAAATACCGTGCTCCAGCACCGCCCGTTTTAATATTTGTGTCATAGGCAACAATGCCACCTTCCATTAATACCTGCGCACTATTAAGTTGCGGTAATTTACTGGCATCACCTTTAAGTCCTGCCCGTAAAATTTTACGTTCTGTTAATAGGTTTTGCAGTCCTTCACGCTCAACGGGTATAAACCATGCTGAATCATTAAGTGACTGGGCTAAAAATGCCGTACCGGATTGTGGCACTGCCGTTGAAAAGTTACTTGATGGAATGGGCTTGTATTGTCCTGTTTGATCGCGAAAATCATATACTGCAGCAACCATCGCACCTTGTGGAAAAGGTAAACTGGTTAGATCGTAATAAGTTTCACCTTTAGGCATTAAACTTGAAGTGGCATCTATATTTTCAAATTCTTCATCAATTGATGAGCAAGCTGTTAAAGATAGTAGGCACAAGCTAATAATTAATTTTTTCATTATTAACCCCCGACACTGTCATCAACAATACCGCCAACTTCAATAATGGTGGTTTCACCGGTTAATACGTCGGTAATATGAACAATCAATGAGCCGTCTTCATTAACGACATTAATTTCAAAATCATCAGTTAATAGATAACCTTCCCCCCCATTGGCGGCATCATTAAAAAGTTGGCTCATCAACCGAGACTGTAACGAACTTGAGAGACGTTCTAATGCTGTTGGGGCCACATAACCTGAGCCACCACTACTTTCATGGTCATTTTGCGCAGCTGCATTAGCCAGTAGATATGAGCCATTTAAATAGCTGCCACCAAAGGCTGGGTTTACTGGTTGATAAATAAGTTGAGTGGCAAAGCAATCAACTGAAAGAATGAGCAATATTGAAGTAAATGTTATTTTTTTCATTTTGGCTTTCCATGCTTAGAATTCGTCAGGTGCGAGATCTGGGTCAAACAACGCTCCTAAAACGGCTTGTTCATTTTGCTTAACTACCGCAGAGTTAACGCGTTTAGCGGCATAATTGGCTTGGTCATCTATATTCCGACTAATAGGCGACACAAAAGTCACAAAAACGGTTTTTCTGTTTTGTTGTATTAATATTTTGCTACCACTTCTTGCTGTAGCTTGTTCAATAACGGTGAGCCCGGTATGTTTAGACTCGCCACCAATATCTCTGTATGCCGCGACAAATTCACGGTAAAAGCGATGGCCGAGTCGGGTCATCGCACGGTTTAAGATTAACCCATCAATTAAATCAGCTTCATCCTTAGGGACGGCATCATTAATATTAATAGGCTTAGTTTTGGGAGCTTTTTGAATATTCTTATCTGTCGCTGACGTTGTTGGCTCTTTGGCATTCTTAAGCTTTTCTGCGTGGCTTTGATCTATTGGCGGTTTATTTTTAGTGCTGATTTGCTTTAAAGAAGGTTCAGTCACTAAAGTTGATTTAATATCTAGTGTTGACTCTGTAGATAACCTTGATTCAGTAACTAAAGGTTTTGTTACTGAATTACCAGCGGCAATGACATGACTTGAAAAGATGAACAGAAAAAACATCAATAAGATGCTTTTCATACTCTAACCTCATGCATGTGAGTCTGTGCCCAAGCTATTGCTTGACCGCGACTGGATACCCCAATTTTTCTGAAAGCGCGATATAAATGAGTTTTAATTGTACTCTCGCTGACAAACAATTGATTGGCGATATCCAAATTTGTACTGCCAGCCAGTAACGCTTGAAGTACTTCTCTTTCACGTATGGTTAAATGCTCACTATCATCGTCAGCTTCATCACCAGTGACTGATTTATGTAAATCATGGGGTATAATGCTGCGACCTTTAAGTATTTCGTTAAATCCACTGCTAATAGCGGTAAGTTCAGCATCACTGTAAAATACACCAAACGTTGTAGCTGGGTGGATCAAAAATTTTGCATCAACTTGTTTGGGGAAATTAATAAATACCGTTTTCACCGAGCTGTGTTCGCGTTCGATTAAACGCTGTAATTGATAAGCTTGTTGTAAATCTATGGTAGCTAAATCAAACACCACTAAAGAGATTTCATGTGAATTTAATTTAGTACTCATAGTTGCTGGAGTTGCTTTAGCTAGCTTGACCAAAAACTCTTGGGGCCAACGACAATCAAGTAGGTCAACAAGCAATTGCGAACGAGAAACGATCATCCAATTGATAACTTTAAACATCACCCTTCACTCCATGTTATTACTTAAACAAACCTGTAGAAATTGTATAAAGTCAGGTTAGCAAGCCAACCTGACATATACTATTAGCCAAAAGAGTGTTTAAATTATTTTAAATATACTTTTGTACTATTAAGGCATCATCACTGCGCCTTGATTAATGGTCACAGAGTTACCATTACCAAAGGTGTTTACTGACGAATTATTACCCATATCAGTTTGTGTTACTGCAATAACATTTGTACTGCCACTGATATAAACATCAGCAAAGTGCTCTGTGCCCGTTTGGCTAATATCAAGGTCATTAGTTGAACCAAACCAAGACTCTCCAATAGCTTCGTTCAAGCTGCCTACCTGTACAATATCAACCATTGAGCCAGTACTTGCACCGTCGGCATAAGCGCTATTATCATCACCAGTTTGCGTCACATTGACAACATTATTGCTTCCCCATGCACCCGCACCAAAACCGGTCCCATAAGAATTAGTTGCATTGTCGTTATCAGTCACAGAGTTTCTATTACCGGTTTGAGTAATAGTAATAGTGTTGTTGGCGTTATATCCTGTTTTTGCACCAGCATAGTTATCATCACCAGTTTGGTATACAGATACTGTATTTGTTACGCTATCAGGCAATTGAGTAACCAATGCCTCGTTTGAAATACCTGCTTGAACAACAGTTGCAGTATCACCGCTACCAGCTTGATTGACTGTCGCTAAGTTACTCATATCGCTTTGGGTAACCGTGGCAGTATTATTGGCATTACTTTGATTAACAAATGCCATTTGACCGTCACCAGACTGAGTTACGGTTGTAGTTTGGTTAAAGTCTGATTGCTCCACAGTAGCTTGACCATTAACACCACTTTGCATCACAGTAGCCAAACCGCTATCACCAGACTGGTTAACATCAGCCTCATTATTCAAATTAGATTGAGTAACAAATGCCTCGTTACCATTGCCCATTTGCATCACTGCAGCATCATTCGACAAGCCTGTTTGTACAATATCTGCCCAGTTATTATCGCCAGATTGATCAATTACCGCGACTGTCTCTTCCAAAGCATTATCTGTTAGCGTATTTGTTTGCTGAAATATGCTACCTGTATTGCCAGCTCCAGCCTGCGATATGGTCGCTTCTGCACCATCTGAATTATCCTGCTCAATGTAGGCATCATTACCAGTGCCAACAGACTGATTAATGGTGGCATCGGCAAAGTCAGACACATAATTGTTAATTTCTGCAGTATCACCATCACCTAACTGATTGATGGTCGATGATGCGCCATCGGCATTTTCTTGCGTAATAGTTGCAATATTACTGTCACCCACTTGATTTACTGCCGCTTCTGCAGCTTGGGCATTGTAATATTTCTGCACTATATTCGCTTTATTCAAACTACCTTCAGTATCAATAGTCGCTGATGCTGTAGCGGTTGAATTATGCTGAGAGATTGCCCCTTCATTCCCATTACCCACTTGAGTAATAAAAGCTGCAGTATTTGAAGTATCAGCTTGAGTCACTTCTGCAGAATTCTCATCACCAGATTGTGATACTGTTGCTGCATTTGACTCGCTATTGACTTGCTGCGTAATCATGACAGAATTATCATTACCAACTTGGTCCACAGTTGCCATGTTACCATCACTAGCATGCGCACTAGTTGAAGCAAATAGTACAGCTGAAATTAATAAAGCTAATTTTGAATGTTTCATTATTGTCTTTCCCTATACGTTTAGTTAGATAAATTATCTTTGGGTGATCACAACATCTTGTGAGTTTCCCCATTGAAGTACACCCACTGCGTTTCCAGACCCGTGCTGCTGGATCTCTATCGAATTGTCGTAACCACTTTGCTTAATTAAAGCTAGGTTCCCAGTTCCTGTTTGCATCACATCGAGGTATAAATTTTCTCCGCGTTGCAACGAAACAACCGCATTTCCAAAACCCATCTGCAAGATTTCAGCCTCAATATTGGCACCAGACTGCCTAAGGCCTGCAATATGATGCGAGCCTTGCTGATTAACATTTATTGAATTATTAAAACCGAATTGTTGAGATTGAAAACGATTAGCGCTACCAGACTGATATAAGCTTAATGAACTATCACTGCCATCTTGTGAAACTAGAGCTAAATTAGCCCCACTGGCAAGTTCATCAAAATCACTTAAATCAGACTGACTGAAAGTAGGAAAAGAAGCTAGACAGACGACAAAGGCAAATGAAATTGCTAGTATCTTAGTTAAGCGATGTAAATACTTACTTTTTAATACGTCCATGCTTTCTGCCTTTAACATACTGAAAGGAGATTTCCTTTCACATTTTCAGTGTGTAAAGTATTGATGATTAATATTTATTCTGAATCCTCCTCGAGTATTAAAACTGCATAGACTAATAGGTAAAAAATCATCGCCCCCCCTACTTTAGTACTATTCCTTAAATCGAAATATCAACATTTATAATTGAATTAATGAGTAAATACATGTAGTTAAACCCAACTTCACATTGAAGATTTTGTACTTTCTTTGGGGTTGTATGTGCTAAAATTGCAATTAAAATTAAAAAAACATGGAAACTGACATAAACAATGTGAGAATTATTCGTTTTGAATTAGATTTAATGAAGATTTTTTGGTGTATTTAATGAAGATTAAAATAAAAGGCTCGAAATAATAAATTTAACTAACAATATAAATACTTTCTACTCAATACATTTTTACAGCCTTATAAAACATAGAAATGACAACGGCTCTACTCTCAATTAATGTCATTTTTAAATTCATCAATAATAATTAAACTTTAGAAAGCAAAGTAATACTAAAAAACAATTCTCATAATTTAATTAATAACGCACTAAATATCGCTATTTGGATAATTTCCACTGAATTTCATGAGCCATTTATTGGGATGTGTAAAATATGCCTCAGCCGCGATTGTCTACTGCTGATATTGTTATCGCTAGCGCCATAGTGACTTGTATCTGCAATACTGACTGTGCAGTGATGGCTTATCTATGCTATCGCTGTATTATTTCTGGCGTTATCAATATTCGCAGAACCGCAGCCTTAAGCCTCATCCATTGCGACCAGGTTTCTACGGGGTTACGGCGACCTCTTAGCCCTGAGCTTTTTCGCCATCAGATTAAGGCCTAAGCTCGATTATTATCCTCTAATTTAATCAATAATAATGACGCTATACAAATAGAGCGCTAGGCTGACCAGCATCGATCTGATTTGATAAACCGACTTGATAAACAGGCTAATAAACAGGCTGATAAACAGGCTGATAAACAGAAATAATCCCCTTGAAACCAAACTGATCTACATATGTGCCATTACCAGCTTATTTCTGGAAAATATCAGCCAAATGGCCCATTTAAATTTGATTAATCCATGTAAAAGGGGGGATGCTGAAAGGACGCGATGAAAAAATTTATCAATAATAAGCATCATTACGGGCTTCACAAGCCTGATTTATTGTCGCGCTAGCAATATACATTTCAGCTTGAAAACTATCGAGCACTGATTGATCGCAGCTAACGCTCCATTAGCACTTTTCTAGCGGATTTTGCTATATGGCTAGCTTTCGATAGATTTACCGTTGGCGTTTATTAGCGCAAGTGCATTTACGCTACAGAGTTACTGATATATTGCAGCGGGGTTTTTACCATCCTTTTGTGTGATGGTTGCCGAAGAACCTAAGTACCTTGCTGGACAATATCTGCAGTGTTTAAGAACCATCATGGTCAATTATTACAGTATTGCCTTCACTATTAAGCTGCTCAGCCACTGCTATTTCTTTTATCTGCATTTCAGCTAATGGTATGTACAGCTTCGATCTCTAACATCATTTAAGAGGCTCGAATTAAGAGCGCTTATTAAGAGACTTATGCCTCCTAATAATCGTATGAGCTACATACCAGATCCTTGGTTAATCGTTACAGAGTTACCATTTCCATTTATGCTTACATTTGCATTCTGCGCCATGTCTGTTTGTGTCACCGCGATAATATTCGCATTTCCACTTGCTGATACATGAGCGTAATGTTCATTACCGATTTGGATTATATCGATATCACTACCAACACCTTCACCATAATGAGCAACACCTGACGCTTCATTTAAATCACCAACTTGACTGATATATATGTCAGATTCCCCATATCTTGAAAATGCATGAGCATCATTGCCATTACCGATTTGATCAATAATCGCGCTACTTTCAAGAAAACTTTGAGCGGTACCTGAATTATCATTACCAATTTGAGTCACGCTGGCGATGCCGCCTCGGTCCCAAGAGCCTGCGTACCCTCTATTACCATTACCATGTTGTATAATTAATGACTGACTATTGCGACTTGAATTAGCTGTAGCTTCAGCGGAAATCGCTCGGGCGACATTATTATCACCTAATTGCTCAACCTCTACTGTAAGGCCCGTAGTCACATTAAATTGAAAAAAATCGACCATATTTGAATTACCCACTTGAACAATATTGATGGATTCATTGATACCGACTTGTTCCACTACTGCCGTATTACCCATGCCGACGACAGAACCGCTTTGATTAATTGATACAGTATTGTCCATGTTAGCTTGGGTAACATTGGCTATATTGCTGGCATCATCTTGAATGATTAATGCCGTGTTATTGATCCCAGTTTGTTCGATATCGGTGTGGTTTTCTGTACCCGTTTGAGTGACCACTGCATCTGAAGATAAACCGATTTGGCTAATAAAGGCGTTATGGCGCTCACCGGTTTGGCTTATCACTGCGACGGTATCTTCAGTGACAGAGTCACTTAAATCACCCGTTTGTTGGAAAATTTCTGCTGAATTGTCCATCCCCGCTTGGGTTATGGTGGCTGATGCGCCATCGGAATTATC
>NZ_JBFRKH010000072.1:0-63810 GCF_041469265.1 Shewanella sp. 10N.286.51.B2 | reverse complement strand
TACCAATGCTTTGAACTGTGCGGCTTGGCCTGCGAATGGCCACTATTAATCAGTACGAAAGCATAAAGCTATAACTGTAAAACAGAGTATCCGAATTGACGTTAAGTACTATGAGACCTGTGACTTGGCAGCGAGTATTGTTAGTTGTACTCGCTGCAACATCCTTAACCCAAGCTAGATAAGATTAAGGTGTGAGTTTGTGCTTACTTACATTTGCTTACCTTTTACTTATTTAGGGGGGGTCAGTTAGTTAGCTTATTGAAGTGGTTAACAAGACGCATTAATACGATTTCTGCCATTGGCTTTGGCGCGATACAATGCGGTGTCTGCAGCGCATAACAAGGCTTTAGCCGTTCGAAATTGGCTATTGATTTCACATGCATAGCCTTGGCTTACACTAATGCTGACTGATTCATCCAAACCAATATCAATAAAAGTTAGGGCCTTGATATTTTGTTGAACGAGTAAGGCTATTTGCTCCACCTCTACAGTGCTTAAATTTGGCAATATCAGTGCAAACTCTTCGCCGCCATATCTGGCCACGGTGCATTCGTTATTAGGCACAGAGGCTTTAATGGCGTCGGCGACTTTTTGCCAGCGCTGACGTTTTTCATGATTATTGGAGGCGCTGATTAATGCCAACTCGTGTGGTGTTAGATCTTGAGCAAACAGTGGATTATGTTTAAGTGCTTGGGCTTCTTTTAGGGGTTTTCCTTCTGCTAGCAAATAGGCTTTATGCTTATTTTCTGCCAGCCAGCGTTTAGTCAGATGATGTAAGCGACTTTTTATTCGCAGGCTATCATTGTGTTCGTTAATCCAGGCGGTTGCCCGTGGCCAGCGCCTTAATAATGCTTCGTGAGCAATGCTAAAACAGGCTTGGCCATTTTGCAGGTGGGACACAAATAAGCGGCTATTGACCATAGCTTGGGTCAATGTGTGCTGTTCTTTGCTTTGCAGTTGTGACCAAGTTGCGGTGCGGCTGGTGATGGAGGTTTCATCCTCTCGCAGTGTTACCAATAGGGACAATACTTGGGGTAAGCAGGCTTGCTGTGAGTCAGTTAATTGCGCCATGGCTTCATCGGCATTTTTACCTATTGCGCCTTCGATACCGCCTAATTGTTGGTAAACACTAAACAATAATTGATTGTCTTTACTGCGTTGCAGGTATAGCGCTTGCAACATGTATTGCAACATAGGTAATGCATCAGGATTACTGGCGGCCTCTGTACAGAGTATTTCATCTAGCGGCATGGCTGTTTCAGGATCGACACTCCAGCTTAAATTGGCTGCAATTGCTGGCAGGCGGATCATTTGCAGTAATTCATTACGCGAAGGCGGCGCTAAATCAAAATGAGCCCCTTTACCTTTACCCGCCATTAAACTGGGATAAGTCACTAGTAATGGGTAAAACTCATTACGACAAGCACTGATAATCAATACCACAGAAGAGTTGGCCAGTTTTTCTAAGACCTCAATAAATGCATAACGTTGATCATCTGTAAAGATCGGCGATGACAGAAAGACTTCTAAGCGATCAATAAACAATGCTAAGTGAGTTTCGTTAGTGCTGCTGAGTTTGATGGCCTGCTGACATTGCTCAATAATGGTGGGCATATCTGTTATTAGCTTGTGCGACAGGGTTTCGGCGCTGTCACCACTAAATACTGGAATATCGTTGATTTCCCAGTCCAGCATGATACTGGCCAGTTCGGAAAATAATTGTGTTTTAGCCACATTGGCAAAATCTAAATGGCTATAGCTGGCAACCTTTACCCCGTTGTAACCCGTATTAGCCATTAAATTGGGCATGATTCCGGCATTAATGAGTGATGATTTTCCGCTGCCGCTAGGGCCTAAAACTAAACAAAATCCGCGGCCATATTTAACTTGTACACTGATGCGTTCAAGCAAGGTGGCAATTTGTTTGCTGCGACCAAAAAACACCTCGGCGTAATTGGCGCTATAGGCTTGTAAGCCCGGAAAGGGTGATCCTGCTTGCCACGTCAGGCTGTCGGCCACGGTTTCATGGCCAATGGGGAAATTTACCTTAGCAAGAGTGCGATAGCCGCGCTTGCGAATGGTTTCAATATAGCTGGGTTCAGTGGCTTTATCGCCCAATGCGCGGCGTAATTGGTTAATGACTTTATGCAGTGGATTATCGCCAATATCGGCTTCTGGCCAGCATTGATTGACAATGTCATCACTGCTGAGTACCTCGCCTTGCTGTTGACATAACAGCAATAAAACATCCATTGCCTTAGGCTCAAGTTGTTTGGTTTTTTTACCTTGTCTAAGGGAGTTACTATTAGGGTCAACCTGCCAGTCACCAAAGAAAAATATATCTTTGCTCATTATTACAATCCATTGAATATCAGCTATTTTTCAATGTCGTGAGTTAAAAAACGACAAGATTTTGATATGCAAAATTAGTACATTAGACATTAGTTATATCAATAAATGGTTGTTTTTGTGAGCGATCGCCAAGCAAACAGAGTGGATATCTTTGTCAGGCGATTTTGCTTGGCTTTTATTCTGTAGATTTTGCGAGGCTAGTTTTTATCGCTATGTCTTTTGTCGCTATGCTTGTTAATAAAACCGTTGTTATCTAGATAGTCGTTGTCGATATTGTCCTTAAAAAGTCACTAGTAGGTTTGGCTACTTTGATGATGTCGTTAGCTGGCTTAAGGCCTGTGCGGTTAACATTTCTGTATAAGCGTTTATTTTGACATGCTTTGGGCTCCAGCCTTTAATAAAGCGCTGAAAATCGGCCCATGCTATGCAATACAAAGGGCGCCAAGTTTGTTCAACCTCTTTAGGATTAATATCTGGCTGATGGAGATTAATGCTGCTGGCGAGCTGACTAAAATAGTAATCCAAATATTGCTCGATTAGTTTATGTGGTTCGGTAAATGTCAGCGTACTGCTTAGCAGTAAAATCACATCTTTCATGCCGCAACCTTGGCCCACATATTGAAAGTCCACCGCAGCAGCTTTGTCGTGGTGAGTATTAAAACAAAAGTTAGCGAGTTTGGCATCGCCGTGGATTATTGTTTGGTATGGCGTCTGTTTTAAAGCGCGATCGATTGTATTGGCTGCCATTTTTAACGGCTGATCGCTGAGTGCCTGTAATTCATCGGGGCGAGTATCTAAATGCCAGTAGCTGCCTGTGGGCCATAGGTCGGTGGTATTCACGGTTGATGGCTGGCTAGTTGTAAATTGATTAGCCATAAATTGGCCGTGAAAATGCCCCAGCCATTTAAGGCTGGCCAAAATGGCTGTGTGATCGGCATGGGTTAATACTTGATCGAAACCTAAAGTATGTAAGTCTTCAAGGATCAGTAAGGTTTCTAGTTCGCTGCGCTGAATGTATAAACATTGAGGCACGCTGTTTTCGCTTTGACGATCATTATCACTGCCACTGCCACATAGCTGAGCGTAGTGCTGATACCAGTTAGCTTCAACTTGATAAGATTTGAGTTTACGTTGATGTGATAGGGCGCTATTCCAGCCCTTGGGATGCGACTCTGGCTGTGGCAGTTTAATGTGTTTAACGATAACAGATGAATATTGGCTACCAGTAAGCTTAGCGCGAAATAGTTCGCCATAACCGCCCCATAGGGATTGAATTACCTCAATCTCGCTTATACTTTGAGCTTTTAATGCCGTGGTAATCTTGCTAATAACTGCTTTATCTATCGTCATTAAACCCTTACTTTCCCTTTTTGATGTTGTAGCCACTTCATAAAACCATAATCTAGCTATTGTGCCAGAATTTTACTTAATAGCTAAAGTGATAAGCTAATCGATTGATAATTGCTCAACTAAGAATAAAACAAGTTATTGGCTGCTGTTTTTACGCAGCAGTGATTGAATTTTATCCCCAATAGCGTAGTTTTAGCGTAAAGCCCCAAACGAGAGTGGTTATATGAAGCCAGGTAAGAACGATACTAAATTGCTTAAACTCGCAATGGAAATTGGTGAGGGTTATGCAAAACGTCGCGGTTTTGAAAACTTTGGTGTTGGTATATCGCCAAAAGATAAAGTGGAATGTATTTACCGTTTATTGGTGCAAGATGGGCTAATTCAAGCATTAGCTGAAGATAATGATGATGGCCCAAATCGTAAGCATAAATTGATTTTGTGGATCAGTCGCCAACTTCCTGAAGATCATCCCCTTAAAAACTAACCCATGGGTGAGTTGCTTAGTTATTCCGATTACGTAAAAAGCCGAGATGTTCTCGGCTTTTTAATGGCGACTGGAATGTAAAACTTATCCTTTCAGTTCTACTTCAATGTCAGTTTCTTCTGGTGATTTCATCACATCTTTAGGTTTAGTGACACTGCCCACAGGTGGGTAGGGCACTGTGCCTTTAAATTCATCACGGGTAGCTTCGCTGTAATTGGGAAAAGGTAAGGCATCTTCCTCGATTAATTGTTTAATGGTTTGCTCCGCTTGTTGTTGTACCTCGACGTCTGCGCTGCTGGCATTTTGTAGCATGACATTTTGACCAATAGGGGCAATTTTAATGTCTAACTGCTTTAAAATATTCAGTAAGTGAAAGTTTAAATCCTCAGCAATACCAAAATATTCATTGATATCACCGGTATCGATATAGGCATTTACGTTGACGACAAACGCATCACGCTCAATGGCAAGAAAACGTGCCCGCTGAGCAATCTCTAACACTCTGGGGTGTGACAATAATAATTTTCGCAGTTCCATTAACAGCATTTGCAGTTGCTCTTTACTGGTATCAAGGCTAATGCGCAGATCGTGCTTATAGCGGCGACGATCGATAACAGAGAAGTTTTCTAACTCTTGGGATGAAAATACCGAGTTAGGGATATGCACTACGGTGCGATCGAGTTTTCTGATCCGCGTCGAGCGTAAGCCAATTTCTTCAACTACGCCCATAGTGGTGCCAAAGCGGCAAAAATCCCCCGGTTTTATTGGTCTTGCTGCATATAAAGTTAATGCGCCGAAGACATTTTCTAATGGTTTTTGCGCCGCCAAGGCAATGGCTAAACTGCCGACACCTAGGCCGGTTAAAATGGTGGCCATGTTGTATCCTGAGCTTTCAAACCACATTAAGGCAATAACCACCACAATGACGATTTTTAATATTGCTACCATAGGCCTGAGTAAGGCCACGGAGTAGCTTTTATCTTGATCGTTTAATTGCTTGGATTTTATTGCGGAATACAATTCCACTAAACCTAAAATTAGAATGGTGTTGGCGATATACAGCAAGGTGCTGTTATCAAACCATACACGTGCCCTAATCGATAAACCTAATGACAGCGCCACATATTGCAAGCTCGAAAGATATAAAAACCAGCGCAAGCTGTTGCCTGAAAAACGGGTTAATCCAGCCAGTTTATGTTCAAATTTAGCGGCAATGGTTTTGGCGGCAATGCTGATTAATCCGGTGGCGATCCAACCAAAGAAAAGACACAAAATAAAGATCAGCAGTTGCCAGTTTTCCATATGGAACATGGTGAATTGCGGTAAAACGTTAGCCAGTGCTTCGATTTGCGGGCTGTAGCCATATTCGTCCCATAGCTCAGGAACTTGGGCTATAGTGGCGTTAGAAATTTTCCAAATTTTGCCTTTTTTACCGTCAGGAACACGCTGTAAATAGACCGGAACAGGGCCTTTACTGGTTTCTAGTACCCCTAACAAATCACGATAGCTTGGCAGTTTATCGTTAAGGTGTCCTTCTGGTTGATCGCTGATCTGCGAAAGGTCGAGGATGTTTTGTTTATTCCATAATATCGCCAGTTTACGCAGTAAATCGGCACCATCTTCGGGATTAATATCTTTGGGCAGGTAACGCAGATCAATAAACTCAGTGGCAGCTTCCCAGTCGTTTTCTTGTACCGCTCGACCGATTTCAATGAGGGCTGATAAAGGAGTTTCGCCATCTCGGGCGAGGGTGAGTCCACCTTGAGCTTCGGCTATGGCTTCACTGCGCTTTTCTGCTTCAGCAACTTTTTTTAAATTGATATCGTCCGCAGCCATGGCGGTTGGCATTAGGCTCGACATCGATAACAACACAAAAGCAGTAAAAAGCGTTCGCCATGTTGTTTGCAGCATGATTTTATCCCTAAAAGCGCAATATCTAGCTCAAATATATGTGTTTTAGCCTCAGACTGCTAGGGCGGCACACTTCTAAGTAAGTAAAAGTTACATAAATGGGTGTCTCAACTTTATCACCAAGATAACTTTTCATATGATACAGCTTCCCAAGGTTTTGTTATCGGCTGGGCAGCGTATTTTTAGCCTTAACTAACGATAAAGAGTTGGATGGATAAAGGGCGCCCTAATAGAAGTCGTTGGCGCTTTTTTTGTGCTTTGAATCCAATTAATCAGCTGGCAGCGGATTACCTTTTAACGAGATTGCGTATCGTAGCAGGGTAAAACCTTCGTCTTCATATTGTCTGATAAACGTCATACCTAACTTTTCAATGATGTTGACTGAGCCAAGATTAAGGTTGACGACTTCGCCGTAAATAATATCTAAATCCATATGTTTCTTAGCATACTCAATACTGGCAAGGTTAGCTTCTGTGGCATAGCCCTTACCCCAAAAATCTGGGTGTAAGCGATAGCCTATATCTACTGCATTAATACGTAAATCATATTTAAACCCACAAAAGCCTATGACTTGTTTGGTTGCTTTTAATTCTACAGCCCAACGAGCAAAACCATATTTCTGGTATTCTGCTAACCAGATGTCCTGAATAATGTTTTTTGCATCTTCGATGTTATTACACATGCCTGCATCGCCAGTGTAGCGGTTGACTTCCTCTGAATTAAACTCAAGCACAGCCTTTGTATCGCCAAGATTAAATTCACGAATGATTAGGCGTTCAGTTTCGATTATTATTGTCACTTTTATTTCCTTGGTTCTTGGATTGGTGCATCTGCTCCAGATGCACCTGCTCCAGATGCATTAGTGATGTCATAGTAAGCTTGATAAGCAAAGCGGCCGATGGCGATAACGATCAGAATAATAATGATCCGGCTCATGGTGCCAGAAGCTGTGGTGGCTTTTTGCATTTTGATCGGCGATCTTTTTTTGCCACTGTTATTTCGTGTTGAGTTTTGGTGAGCATGGCTGTCTGATTTTGTGGCAACTCCCACTATTTGCGCTTCGATCGCCTTAATTTTACCGTCAGCTT
Source organism: Shewanella sp. 10N.286.51.B2 (assembly GCF_041469265.1). Taxonomy (NCBI): domain Bacteria; kingdom Pseudomonadati; phylum Pseudomonadota; class Gammaproteobacteria; order Alteromonadales; family Shewanellaceae; genus Shewanella; species Shewanella sp. 10N.286.51.B2. Next base: position 56,625 of record NZ_JBFRKH010000072.1, on the reverse strand, counting down.
GCTGCGCTACGATATACGCAATTTGATCACCTTGAATGGGCTTTCTCGCCATATGTTTAAGGGTTGAAATATGAATAAACACGTCCTTGCCACCTTCATCAGGCTCAATAAAACCGAAGCCTTTACTGCTATTCCAGCGAACTAATCGACCTGTTTCCATCATCACGAGTATGTTTCCTTTTTGAACGGCTAAATGTTTACAACACATTATAAAATTGACCAAGGCTATGCTAGGTTATTAATTCAATATAATAAATAGTAATTATCAGCGACTACGACTTTTAGCAGTCAAGATTCTCAGTCAAGATGAACAGTCAACAAGGAAGACACCATGACATTATCAGCACGCTTAACAGCCATACCAACAGCATTGTCGATATCACTGGCTTTAGCTGCAACGATAACCACCACCTCGTTACGCGCTGTAGATCTTGATGATTCAGTGACCAAAGCATTACCACAACTTGAACAGCTTTATACTCACCTTCATCAACACCCTGAACTGTCCTATCAAGAGAAAAATACCAGTGCCAGAATGGCAAAAGAGTTACGGCAATTAGGTTTTGAAGTCACTGATAATTATGGCGGCTACGGCGTGGTGGGCATATTCAAAAATGGCGACGGGCCTACGGTGATGATCCGCGCCGATATTGATGCTTTACCTATTATTGAACAAACGGGCAAAGCTTATGCATCGACAGTGACAACCCAAGATGCACATAACAATACTGTGGGCATTATGCATGGCTGTGGCCATGATATTCATATGACCAGCATGATTGGCGCAGCCGAGCAATTGATGTTGCACAAGTCAGCTTGGCAAGGCACTTTGATGATGGTAGCCCAGCCTGCAGAAGAAATGGGCGGCGGCGCAAAAGCCATGCTCAAGCAAGGTTTATTTAGCGAGTTTCCCACTCCTGATAAGGTGTTAGGTTTGCATGTCAGTGCATCTATTCCTGCTGGTAAAGTCGGCTCTATTAGTGGTTATGCATTGGCCAATGTGGATTCGGTGGATATCAGCATTAAAGGCAAAGGTGGCCATGGTGCTTACCCCCATTTAACTATCGATCCTGTGGTTCTGGCGGCGCGCACAGTATTAGCATTGCAAATCATTCCAAGCCGTGAAGTGTCACCCCTTGAGCCAAACGTGGTCACAGTAGGTTCAATTCATGGCGGCTCAAAACATAATATTATTTCCAATGAAGTGAAGCTGCAATTAACTCTGCGATCATATAACCCTGAAGTACGTGAGCAGCAAATCGCTGCCATAAAACGTATCACTAAGGGCATTGCGATTAGTGCGGGTTTACCTGATGAACTGATGCCTGAAGTGTATGTGCATGAAGATGAAAAAATACCTTCGACTTATAATGACCCAGCATTGGCTGCCCAAGTTAAGGCCAGCATTGAAGCTGAACTAGGAAAAGATAATGTGGTGCTAGCGCCACAGGTTATGGCCGGAGAAGATTTTGGCTTATATGGCCGAACTGAGCAAAATATTCCGATCACTTTATTTTGGTTAGGGGCTGTTGAGCCAAGCGTGTATCAAGCCAGTATTGATAGCGGCGACAGCTTGCCATCATTGCATTCGAGTAAGTTTGCCCCAGATTATCCGTTAACTATCAGCACCGGCGTGCGGGCAATGACACGCGCGGCAATGGATTTGTTTAATAGTAGCAAATAAGCTTACTTTATCTGACTTAAAGCATGACGCTTATTTATAGCCTGAAGCATAGGATAAACGCTATAATTGAGCTTAACTTTTCGTTGTTAAATTGAGATCCCATGACCGTTATTTTTACCACCAATGTTGGCGATATCCATATTGAACTGGATATGGAAAAAGCCCCTGTTAGTTCGAAGAATTTTTTACAGTACTGTCAGGATGGCTTTTATGATTACACTATTTTTCATCGGGTGATAAAAGGCTTTATGATCCAAGGGGGTGGTTTTACTGCCAAGATGAAAGAAAAGCCCACTCGCGATCCTATCGTTAATGAAGCTAATCGTGGCTTGAGTAACACACTTGGCACCATAGCAATGGCAAGAACCGATGCGCCGCATTCGGCCACCGGGCAGTTTTTTATTAATACTGCTGATAATAGCTTTTTAGACCACACAGCGACCACCAACAGCGGTTGGGGTTATGCGGTTTTTGGCAGAGTGGTTGCCGGTATTGAAGTGGTCAAAGAAATTGAAAAAGCTAAAACGGCCACGGTAGCAGGTCATGACGATGTGCCTAAAACGGCGATAGTGATTGAGAAAGTCACCATTATCTAGTGAGCTACTAGCGCTGTTGTTAATCGTGCGGCTGTGAAAGAAGGGAAAGCCATGAGTCTATCTGTAGAAGATAATGCCCAATTAGTGCAGGCTAAGCAGTTACTTGAAAACCCCGGCTTAGCAGCCAAAATCACAGATTTTATTGGCTCGCCCATTGAGCAAGGTTTTGCGCTACTGCCTAAAAGTGTCAGTAATGGTATTGGCAAAGTCACAGAAATGGCGTTGATGAAAGCCTCGGATGCGGCGCTATTTACCATGAAAAACATCCCCCATGAGCAATCTTCTGATCGTTGGCACAAACTCGGAGTTGCAGTGAGTGGTGGTGTGGGGGGCTTTTTCGGCTTAAGCGCATTGGCATTAGAGCTACCGATTTCAACCACCATCATGTTGCGATCCATTGCCGATATTGCTCGCAGTGAGGGTGAACAACTCGATGAAGTGGCCACTAAAATGGCCTGCATAGAAGTCTTTGCCCTAGGGGGTGAGTCAAATGATGACGATCAAGCTGAAAAAGGCTACTTTGCGGTGCGCACCGTGTTAGCCAATTCAATTGCTGAAGCCGCTGAATACGTTGCCACTAAAGGCTTTAGTAAAGAAGCTGCGCCAATGATGGTTAAATTAGTGACCGTGGTGGCTGAGCGCTTTGGCGTGCAGGTGACTCAAAAGGTGGCCGCTCAAGCTGTACCTGCCATAGGCGCTGCGGGTGGGGCGATCATTAACACCTTATTTATCGATCATTTTCAAGACATGGCAAGAGGTCACTTTATCGTGCGTAAACTTGAGCGTAAGTACGGTGAAGAACTAGTAAAGCTAACCTATCAGACACTTTGATCTTGGCAAGATAAGTTGTTAGTCAATTCCTATTCCTTTTACAGCTTGAATCGTTCTCGATACGTAAGTGGTAACAATTTCATTGTATGAACTTTATTCAATCAAGGTTATCTTAACTATATAAGTTAAAGATAATGTTTAAGGATATGTTTTCAGGATGAATAAATTAACCCGCGCGCTATTGGTAGCAAGCTGTTGTATTTTACCTTTTATCCATCCAGCTTTTGCTGCAGATACAGAGCTAAAATTCACCACTTTTACAGTTGATACCGAATTTGAACTGACTCATCCAGTATTAAGCGTTAACTTACTCGATAATGAGGGCAATGAGTTACTAGCACTGGGTGTTGATGATGAACATCAGCGCTGGTTTGCTGTATACGGCATTGTCGATAAGCAATTAGTGATGCTAGATAAAGTATTATTAAACAAAGATATTTATAGCTTTGATATTAATGAAATCAACTCTAATACTGATAGCATGCTTGCGCTGCAACAGCTGTATTTCGTCACTGCAGAGCAATTACTAGGTTATGCCCCAGTTACGGCTAATAGCGCTATTAACAAGCTAGATGTGAGTATGCTCCCAGCAGATGCGATCTCCGCTGATGACATGCTAGTGCAAGATCCTTCAGCTTCACTTTCACCTAAACAAATTACCAGCCAACAAACAGATACTGCAGCAAAACCGCTTTCTGGTGAGTTAGTTGCCGTTGCTGATATTAATTCATTAGCTGTTACAGGCCATGCTGATTTTATCTCTCGTGGTGATTTTGTCAGTGATATTAATAATGATGATATTGCTGATGTACTGATAAGTGACTTTAGAGAAATGCATGTATTGCTCGGTGCTGGTAATACTCAATTCATCCGACAATCACTGCCGTTACTGCCTCAAGTTGAGCTGACCAATAATGGCGCTGAATATAGCCGCGCTACGCTTTATCACAGTGATATGAACTTTGATGGTCGCGATGATATTGTCAAAGTCGGTGAGGGCTCGCTCGAAGTGTATTACCAAAACGATCAAGGGCAGTTCGCCGCGATCGCAGAATATATTTCGGTGAGTCAACCCATCAGTGGTATTGATTGGTGGAATAAGCGTGATGCCTATGGGAAGTCGTTAGATCAAAGTGATTTACTGTACCGTAAAGTTGAGCGTATTGGTGATGTGAATGGCGATGAGATTACTGACTTGGTGGTCAGATATACCAAAAGCTCTGGGGTGTTTGATCGTACCAATGACTATGAAATTTACTTAGGACGTAATAACGATGGCGTGGTGGCTTTTGGCCGCGAACCTGAGACGATTATTAAAGCTGAAGGTACCTTAACAGGGCTACGTTTTGATGATATTGATAATGACAATGTCGATGAGGTGATTGTGTCAGGTTTTGATATTAGTATTTCGCAGATCGTCAGCGCCTTGCTGTCTGGCAGTATTGATCAAGATGTTCATGTGTTTAAAATGAATAGTGCGAATAAATTTGGTGAAAAGGCCAATGCCAGTAAAGAAGTTGAATTAAACTTCAGCCTAAGTTCTGGCCAAAGTGGTGAGCCTGTCGTGGCCTTAGCGGATATCAATGGCGATGGTTATAAAGAGTTATTGTTGTCTGATGATAATGAAACCTTAGATATTTATTTGGGTCAGGCAGGTAGCGCGCCTTTTAGTAAACGATCTCAGCAATGGGATATGATCATTCCAGTTGAAGGTTCGATGCTGTCGGCAACCGATATCAATGCCGATGGTAAAGATGATTTATTAGTTAAATTTGGCAAACAAGATCCTGACAATCTGCAGCGAAGCTTCTCAGTACTATTGGCGCAGTAATCAGTTTTAAGGCTTATAACGCCTCAAAACACACACGAAAAGAACCAGCAATCACTTGCTGGTTTTTTTGTGCTTTCAATTTGGTTTTGGCGATTAAATGAACTACAAAATGACTAATTAAATGATGCCTTTATTGATAAAACCGATGTGAATAGGGCTAAATATTAGTGAATGCTGAAACTGATCTAGATCATAAAATCGATTAAATATTGTAAAAATTAGTTTAGATTTTTGCTGATCTAAGTACACTGCATCTAAACATGTAAATATTATGCATGATTAAATTCAGGAGCAAAGTGATGTTTTGTATTCAATGCGAACAAACAGTTAGAACCCCAGCAGGCAACGGTTGTAGTTATTCTCAAGGTATGTGCGGTAAGTTAGCATCTACGTCAGATCTACAAGATTTATTAATCTACATGTTGCAGGGCGTTTCTGCTTATGCGGTTAAGGCGCGTCAGTTCGATATCATCGATGCCGAGATTGATACCTTTGTTCCTAAGGCATTTTTTGCCACATTAACTAATGTGAACTTTGATGATGGACGTTTAGCTGATTACGCACATCAAGCTCAAACTTACCGTAACAAGTTAAAAGCGGCATACGAACAAGCCTGCGCTGAAAAAGGCGTTGCTGCTGAAGAAGTGATAGCTCAAGCTGAATTTAACTTAGCGGCTTCTCAGCCTGAAATGCTACTACAAGCTCCAGTTGCACTGCCAAACCGTGGTGACGATGTTAATGAAGACATCATGGGCTTACGTTTACTTTGCTTATATGGCCTTAAAGGCGCAGCAGCTTACATGGAGCATGCACGTGTACTTGAGCAAACTGATGCCGATGTGGCCGGTGAATTTCACCAAATCATGTCATTCCTTGGCGAAGACTCAGTTGATGGCGACAAGCTATTTGCTACCGCAATGGAAATCGGTCAATTAAACTATCGCGTAATGGCGATGTTAGATGCGGGTGAAACGACGGCATTTGGCCACCCTGAGCCAACTGAAGTAAACACCAAATCATTTAAAGGTAAGGCGATTTTAGTGTCAGGTCATGACATGAAAGATTTAGAACTTATCTTAGAGCAAACTCAAGGTAAGGGCATTAACGTCTATACCCACGGCGAAATGTTACCGGCATTAGCTTATCCTGCATTTAAAAAGTTCCCACACTTAGTGGGTAACTACGGCAGCGCATGGCAGAACCAACAGCGTGAATTTGGCACTTTCCCTGGCGCTGTTGTGATGACCTCAAACTGTATTATTGACCCTAATGTGGGCGATTATTCAGATCGTATATTCACCCGTAGCATTGTTGGCTGGCCTGGTGTTGCTCACATCGAAGGTGAAGACTTTAGCGCTGTGATTGACAAAGCCCTTGAGCTTGAAGGTTTTAGCTACGATGAAATCCCACATACTATTACGATTGGTTTTGCACGTAATGCCTTAATGGAAGCGGCACCAACAGTAGTTGAGAACGTGAAAAATGGGTCTATTAAGCACTTTTTCTTAATCGGTGGTTGTGACGGCGATAAATCTGAACGTAGCTACTTTACTGACTTAGCTAAATCAGTGCCTGATGACACCATTATCCTGACCTTAGGGTGTGGTAAGTACAAGTTCAACAAACTTGAGTTTGGCGATATTAATGGTATTCCACGTTTATTAGATGTGGGTCAATGTAACGATGCTTACTCTGCTATACAGTTAGCCTTAGCATTAAAAGATATTTTTGACTGTGATATCAATGAACTGCCTTTAAGCTTGGTACTGTCTTGGTTTGAGCAAAAAGCGATTGTGGTGTTACTGACACTATTATCACTGGGCGTTAAAAACATTCGTACAGGCCCAACTCCGCCAGCGTTTTTGACTGAAAACTTAGCAAAAGTGTTAGAAGACCAATTTGGTTTACGTAACACCACTGATGTTGAGTCAGATCTTAAAGCGATGATTAATGCGGCTTAAATAGTGGTTATTGGGTGATATAGGCTTAGCGCTTATATCACCTTTTTATTGTCTGTTTTTTACTTTCTACTTCTAACACATGGTTTCCCATACAGGTGCAATATGAGTTCATCAGGATTTTCATTTTCAGCAGCGTTATCAGCCGCCCAATCAACAAAAGATGACAACAAAAAGTCAGTTGCTAAGGTCAGCGCTGCGCCGAGTTTTTCAATATCGGGTGCATTGGCTGCCACAGCAAAGAAAACGGCTGAGGTTACAACTACTGCTGAAGCAAAAAAATCCATCAATGCAAATCAGTTATTATTAAATGCTGATGAGTGGCAACGTGGTGAAGTGCAATTGCGCTGTACTGAAAAATGGCATGAAACCCATGATGTAGTGAGCTTTCGTTTTCAAGGTTTAACCCCTGTTAAGTTTAACTACAAACCGGGGCAATTTATTACCTTCAAATTAGAGATTGAAGGCGAAATAGTTTATCGCAGTTATACCATGTCATCGTCTCCATCTAGACCTTATTCAATTGTGGTCACGGTGAAGCGCATTGCTGGTGGCAAAGTGTCAAACTTTTTAGCTGATAAGGTTAATCAAGGCGATATCATCACCTTAGTCGGCCCAGATGGCGCCTTTAACTTAGTGGATATAGCGGCTGAAAAGTATTTATTTTTAAGTGCTGGCAGTGGCATTACCCCAATGTATTCAATGTCACGTTGGCTGCTCGATACCAAAGTAGGCAGTGATATTGCCTTTGTGCACAGCGCTCGAACAGATGAAGATATTATCTTTGCTGATAGCTTAGGTGCGATGGCTTATCGCAGTGCTCAATTTCAATTAAGTTACCTGCTTGAAAATGCAGATGAGCTTGTTGAAGGCGTTAATCATACTGGCAACGACAGCCGTATGTTAGGCCGTATCGATATTGAAAAGCTGCAAGCATTAGTGCCTGATTTTATGACTCGCACCATTTTTGTGTGTGGCCCAGAGCCTTACATGGTGTCAGTTAAATCCTTGATTGAAACCAGTGGTTTCGAGATGAAAAACTTCCATCAAGAAAGCTTTACTGGCGCGGTTAAATCACCCCCAAGCAGCACAAATACAGCGGCTACAACTAGCAACTTCATGCTTTCAATCAAGGATAAAAAAGTTGCATTATCGGCTGAGCAAACCTTACTTGATGGCATAGAGTCTGAAGGGCTACCGATAATCGCAGCGTGCCGAAGTGGTGTGTGCGGCGCCTGTAAGTGCCAGGTGACCTCAGGGACTACTGAATCTAGCAGTACCATGACATTAACAGCTGAAGAAATTGCCGCAGGGTATGTATTAGCGTGCTCGACTAAAATCACTTCAGATGTCAGCTTAAAAATGTAAGCTAATTTGCAGCAAGATTTAATTTAAGAACAGTCAGCTATGCTGACTGTTTTGCTTTGTGGCAAAAATAATAAATGGGGCGCCTTATCCCCTTAGCTAAGAATGATCAGTTTGCTTGCAGGACATGAGATGCAATAAATCCGACCCAACTGGCGATAAGCAACACCCAGGGTAAATATGACTTCTGAGACTGTGGCGGCTGCTGCTGTTCAACTACATCATGGTTGAGCTGGTTTTTAGCTTTAAGATTCTGTTTCCGCTGTTTATCAGCCCCACGAGCTTTGGCTTTCTGCAACTTCTTATATTCAGCTATACCTTTCTCAATACCTTGAGCGATGAGTTTGGTCTGTTCTTTGGTTTGTGAAGGTTTTTGAGTAGCCTTAGCCATTTTCATTGCTTCAGCTTGGGTTTCTTGAGAGATACTTTTTGCCATGTTGCTCTACTTCTTGATTAGATTGCTGCTTAGTTACTACTTTAACAGCCTCGTGGGCGGCTCACTATAGCCAATCAGCGTCTAGATGATAATTCAGTAGGTTAATTTTTGTTAAACCATGAGCTAACGCAATAGTGGAATAGTGATTGTGTCGTAAAATAGCTTTTTAACTGTTGAGGAATTCTAATGTCAAAATCAATTCATGGTCGTAACGTTATCAAATTGATGAAAGATCAAAATACCCCGCAGCCACAACAACAATGGCTGGCGTTGATGGCAGCAGAATTTGGTGAAAATGCAGAGTTTCATACTTGTCGTGCCAGTGATATGAGCGCCGCACAGTTAGTTGAACTGTTTATTAGCAACGGTCGTTTAACTGAAACTGAAGCTGGTTTTGTGATTAATCAATGTGGTCACTGTGCAGGTAAAGAAACCCAAGAGGCAACGGCTTAGTCGCGGATTCGGTTTTCTTTAAGACAAAAATGCCAGTCACTGACTGGCATTTTTGTATCTGTGTTTAGCTTTAACTAAGCCCTAAAGCGAGCGGTTAAACTCGCGTATTAAGCGCTAGCCCATAAAGCTTAAATAGCCTTGCAAGATAATGGCATTCACAATATCAATAAAGAATGCCCCTACAATAGGCACTACCATAAAGGCTTGTGGCGACGGACCTGTACGTGAAACTAATGCGCCCATGTTCATTACCGCAGTTGGGGTTGCGCCCATACCAAAACCACAATGACCACCAGCCATCACTGCAGCGTCATAGTTTGAGCCCATTAATCTAAAGGTAACAAAGTAGGCAAACACCGCTAAAATAGCCGCTTGAGACACTAAGATGATTAATAGCGGTACCGCTAAATCAAATATTTCCCACAGCTTTAGGTTCATCAATGCCATTGCTAAAAACAGTGACAAGGACACAGTACCTAAAATATCAACACATTCACTGTTGATTTTGTAGCCGCGACTCAACTCAGTGGCGTTGGTGATGACCACGCCAAAGAATAAGGCATAAACAAAGTCAGGCATTTTTAACCATGCAATATCCATGGAGCTAACAAATTTGCCGAACCACTTAGCCCCTGCCACACATAGCAGCAGAATGAATAGCACTTCTAAAATTTTCTTACCGGTAACGCGATCAATTTCTAATTGGTCATAGGTTACTAAGTCAGGATGATCTACGTGATGATTACCACCCACACCATATGAAGAAACAAGATTATGTTTATTGATAAGGCGCTGGGCAACTGGACCACCAATAATACCGCCCATGACTAGACCAAAGGTGGCCGCTGCCATGGCAAACTCTAAAGTATTAATACCATAGTTGTCTTGGAAGGTTTGCGCCCAAGCAGCACCCGTGCCGTGACCACCTGATAAGGTAATTGAACCAGCGATTAAGCCCATTATCGGCTCTAGCCCTAAAGCGCTGGCTAAGCTAACGCCCACCGCATTTTGAATAATGATATATAAAGATGCAATGCCTAAAAAGACAATGACCTTAGTACCGCCTTTCATTAATAGCTTATAACTTGCCGCTAACCCCACGGTACTGAAAAACATCAGCATCAAGGTATTTTGCATTGAAAGAGTAAATTCTAAACTGATTTTGTTGAAGTGTAATATGGTGATTACGCCTGCAACGATAAGTCCACCCACGATGGGTTCTGGGATATTATATTTTCTGAAAGAAGGTACGTGTCGATTAATTGTATGGCCAATGAATAGTACCAAAATTGCCACGAGGAAAGATTCAAGCTCTCCAATAGAATAAACAGTATTCATGGAACTCCTTTTGTTTTGCACTGAATGAGTTACACAATGTGATTAGATATCACAATTAGATATGCATAAATATTTTGCTTTAATTTATTAGTTATATTGATTATAGAGGAACTTAGCGGTAAATATCATGGGGATTGCCTTAAAAGGCCAAGTGTCGTTCATTTGTTGAGCTGATTTAACAAGTTATTAAAAGCTAAACCCTTGATGTTAATTGTAAAGGTGGTTTTGTTAGCTTAATTGCACTGCTTATGTTGTGAATTTGCAGGTGGAGAATCTGAGTTTTGAGGAATAAAAAGTCACTTTAGTGACTGTATCTGGCTCTGTTTAAGATAAATAATTGCCGCTAGACTCAATCAAAGCAGATTACATAGTATGTTTTATGGTGTGTGCTATTTATTCTAAAACTGAAAAATTGCTCATTGGAGTGGTTTGCCGATGCTGATGTTTATAGATATATGAGCGAAATAAAAGGAAGTTCATTTCGCTCATATAGCGCTGGCTAAAGCGGGCGAATAGGTACTTTTATGTACTTTAAATAAACCTGTAACAGCCAAATGCTAAAGGGTATTAATCAACAGCAACCATAACATTACTGGCTTTAATAATCGCGTAAGCATTGCCACCCACGGTTAAGCCAAGTTGCTGACAAGATTTTTTAGTGACTACTGATGTGATCTCAACTCCAGGTGCAAGTTCAATGACCACCTCATTGTTTACAGAACCCTCTTCGATTGAGGTGATTTTACCAACCAGTGAATTACGAGCGCTGATTTTCATAATATTTAAATTTCCTATTAATGAGTCAATATGCTGATATTAATTATAAAAATAAGGTATTTATAATTTTTAAAGCGAAATGTATGGCTCGTTCCACTGTGCGTAAAAATGAACCATGGGCCTAAGTTTAATTGATAAATTCAATTTTGCTTGTTCAGAGGTTAACTTTTGCGAGGGATAAGCGCGAAGAAATAGTAAAACTTAATGGGTTAAACGATGAGCGTTATTAAGGGTAAATAATTATGGGGCTTAAGGTGAAATGCTCAATTAATCAAGTGTTTACACTTAAGGTGGTAAGTACTAGACGTCATCAAGTATAGGCTTCCTTTATCAGGATTGGGCTAATGAATGTATTTGTCTCATATCAAAATCATGTTAGCTTAATTTTTACACATGTGAGTCGCTACATGTGCTGAGTGATTAAGTTGAGTGAAGATATGCTTAAGGAGAAGGGTTTACAGGATGTTTATCAAACAAGAGATATACCGATTTAGTATCGTTGTCATCAGTCTATTGAGCTTATCTGCGTGCAGTTCAATGTCCCAAAAAAACTTATCAGTTGATGTGAAAATGCCTGCTGCGAGTAGTTTACTCCAACTTCAAGCCAGTAAATATACTGTGCCATCCATTGAGAGTTTGACTCAACTAACACCGATACAAGAGCGGGAGTTATTGGCGTTTATTGCCGATGAAGAAATTGCTGCTTTACCCAATAGAAAAAAAGTGAGTCAATTTATTGGTCAAAAAGTGGTTAATTTTAACTATGAAGGTTCAAACTTTAATGCCAGTGATGCGTGGTTAAATAAATCTGGTAATTGTATGTCTCTAGCTATGTTGACCTATGGCGTCGCAAAATTCTTAAATGTTAAAGCTGTTTTTCAAGTAGTGCATAGTGCGCCCCTTGTGACCGTCATCACCAAGGATTTGATGGTGTCATCGGATCATGTCCGTACCTTTCTTTATGAGGTTGATAGCAGTGATTCAAAATCAAATTTATATCTATATGGCGGAGAGTTCTCTGTGATTGATTACTTTCCTGATCGTAACGACCGCAATGGTGGCGTGGTATCAGACAGTCAATTTTTAGCCATGTTTTACCGTAATTTAGCTGCTGATGCCTTATTGGATGATAAGCTTGAATTAGCTTTTGCGTTAATGCAAAAAGGCCTGTCATTAGCACCGGATTATGTACCCTTGATTAATATGATGGCAGTAGTACACCGCCGTATTGAAGCCTATGATATTGCCGAAGCCTATTATCAGTATGGTTTGCAATTTAAGCCTAACTCACTAAGTCTATTAAGTAATTACAGCTTTGTTCTGAATTCTCAAGGTCGAATAGATGAAGCGCAGAGTATTAGTCAGCAATTATTGGATCTGGAAAATGAAAGCCCTTATGGCTGGTATAGCATGGGAATAGAAGCGTTAGCGTTAAAAGATTACCGAGCAGCAGAGATATTCTTTAGAAAATTCATCAAAAATAGCCCTTATTTCCATCAGGCCTATTATGAGTTAGCCAAGGCGCTCAATGCACAGGGAAAACCCTATGCAGCTAAGCAGAGCTTGAAAGAGGCGTTGACGTTAACATTCCTAGGGGAAAACCAGCAGAAATATTTAGCCAAACTCAATTGGTTAAACTCAGTTGCTAGAAAAGGGCTTGCTGAGCAGTAGGTTATTACGATTTAAAAAGAAAAAGCCAGCTTGCATCATAGAGGTCAGCTGGCTTTTTTATCATTATGAATTAATTAATCAATAGTTAGTGCGACAATCTTAAGGGGATGGTTGTCATCAAAAGAAGGGAAGTCTTCATGGCAATGCAACCATTCAATTGAGCTGACACTGCGGCCTTGTTTTTCAACACAGCGCACTAAGCTGTTGAGCCAGGCTTGTCGTTCCACTTTGGCGACATTGTTACAGCACACTATGGTGCCACCACTTTTTGTTGTTAGCATGGCAGGCTTAAATAAGCCTTGGTAATCATTAATCAGGTCAACGGTGCCAAATGGGCTTTTTGCAAAACGTGGCGGATCTAAAAATACCAAATCAAATTGAGTCGCAGCTAACTTAGGGTACTTAGGTAATTTTTGCCCGCGGCGCCCACCAACCTTAAGACCAGCTAATTGACGCAGCGCAGGAAAGGCATCGCTTTGAATGAACTCACAAGTATCAGCCACCTCATTGAGCTCAGCATTCTTTTTACCCGCAGCCAAAGCAAATGATGAGAAATCCACATTAACTGCCCGAGTTGCACCGCCTATGGCTGCTGCAGTGCCAATACCGCAAGTGTATGAAAATAGGTTTAGTACGGTTTTGCCTTGGCTATTGGCTCTGACATATTCTCTACCGATACGCATATCGAGAAACAATAACGGGTCTTGGCCTTCATGGCGTAATTTTGAGGTGAACTTGATGCCATTTTCTTGGATAACTTGCTCTGAACAGGCAAAGTCATTGAAGTCATCAGCAAGATTATTTTCAATGCGTGAATTACGTTTAGCACGGTCATTGTAGATAATAGGTAACTCAATATGTGCGTTAAGGACTTCAGTTATTTGCGCAAGCTGTTGCTCAGTTAAGGTCTGATGGAATGTTTGAATGAGCCATGCATTACCATAACGGTCAATATTAAGCCCATTTTCGCCTTCAACTGTGCCATGAAATACCCGAAAACAATCGGTTTGTTGAAGCGCTGCTTGTTTAAAAAATTCAGCGCGTTGATTAATGGCGTGAGTAAGAGAAGACTGCAATGACATAATTGTGCTCGTTAGCATTAAAAAGGCAAAAAGGGATTATATCAAGCTTCGAGTTACTTGTCGGTATGTGTTACCGCTTCTGAAGGAGGATTTATATGCCCTCTGTAACAAGCACTGAAATCAAGCTCTCATATTTATTTTTAAAAGTAACAAATTGTAGCCTTAGCCATATTTTTCATCGAAAATATCCACACTCTTTAACGAAATCTGTTACCTTTTTACATCCTGTAAATATCTGAAAATAATCGAAATAGTTTTTTATATTGTAATTGTCGAGCGAAATAGCAGATGACTCTAAGTTGGGGTTGTAAGACCATTTATGCTCCGTCAACTCAAGAGTATGCCGTAGCGGTTCTCTGCTTTAGTTATTCCAAGTATTCGCTATTTGATTAATTTTTCGATTTAGTTAGTTGTAAACGACGAGGTTCACTTGAATCACCTGCTGCGCCATTCACTATTACCCGTATTATTGCTTTTTTTTTGCGGTATTTTTGCGACATCTGCTAGTGCAGAAAAGCCTGCCGCATTTGATCTATTAGATGAGATCGCCAGCAGTGAACACGGGCCGCAATTAACGGCGTTATATCTTGGGGCTGATAAAGACCCTGAAGGCACCTTAACGGCTTTAGAGCAACTAAAATCCCAAGGTGTTATCGATGGTAATGACTATTTTAAAACCATTTATTATCTGATCCTTTATAACGTTCAATTTGTACTGTCTGATGTTGAGGCGGCAGAAAAAACCACTAAAACCTTATATCAATTTGGCCTAGATAGCGGCCAAGACTGGATTGTGGCCGAAGGCCTAACCATTAAAGGCACCTTGGCGGCGAGAAAAAGTGAAGGTAAAAAAGCGCTGCGACTGATAGAGCAAGCGATCAGCTTAGCTGAACAACTGCATTATAACCGCTTACTGGCTCGTGCACTTAATGTTCGCGGCATAATTCACTCGCGAAGTTTAGCGTATGAATTGGCGATTGAGGATTATCAAAGAGCGATTAAACTGGCTGAAACCACCAATAATAGCGATTTTGTATTTAAGTTATATTCAAATATATCAGTGCTTTATTCTATGGTTGAAGATTGGCCTAGCGCGATTGAATACAATAAAAAAGCCACTGAGTTATATCTTAAAAGTGATAATGTCAGCTTTGAGTACTTAGTGATCCTATACAGTAATGCTAGTAACAATATGCTAGAAATTAATGATATAGAAGCGGCGACCCAATACAGTGAAAAAAGCATTGCCGTGGCACGGGAGTCCAATAATAACCAGCTTATTGTCAACGCCTTAATGACCCAGACCCACTTATTAATTAGTCAGCAACTCTTTGCTGAGGCTGAGCCAGTGGCAATGGAATGTGTTGAGCTCGCGAAGCAAGTGCATGATCAATTACCTTATAACGAATGCTTAATGGGTCTCGGCGAGGTCAGTTTATTTAAGGGTGATAGCGCCACTGCTGGTGATTATGCCAACAATGCCATGGCAGGGCTTAAGGCCATTGATAACCAAGACTCACTATTAAAGTCCTATGAATTATTGGCGCGAGTCTATCAAGCACAGCAGCGATACCCTGAGGCCATTGAGCAATTAACCACTTATTATGAAGGCACCCAAAAGCTGCTTTTCAATCAGCGTGAAGAACAGTTATTTGCCTTAAAAGCCTTGTATGAAGGCCAGCTTCAAGATGAAAAAATTGCCTTATTAACCGCAGAAAATGAACTGAAGGCCGCCACTCTTGATAAAAAAGAGCTACAAGAAAGAATATGGTTGTTAGCTTTGGCTATTTTAGCTATTGGCTTAGTGTTATTAATTAGACGTTACTTTTTAAGTGAAAAGAACATCGATAGCCTGCGAACATCAAATAAAAGTTTGTATAAAGCTTCAAATAACGATCAACTCACAGGACTACACAACCGCCGCTATATCGAGCACTTTATTCATCATGAGCTAACCGCATTTCCGAATGCTTATTATTGTATGTTGATGATTGACTGCGATAAATTTAAAAATGTCAACGATACTTATGGTCATGATACTGGGGATATCGTGCTCACAGAAGTGGCCAAGCGTTTATCGAACAGCATTCGTAAAGGGGATGTATTAGTACGATGGGGCGGTGAAGAGTTTATTATATTATTGCAAGTTGACGAAGCCGACCCCACCTCTCTGGATGAAGTGTTAAGCCGTTTTAATCAGGCTATTAGCACTGAAGCCGTTATAACTCCTGCTGCTGATTTAGTGGTGACAGTATCGATTGGCGCAAGTCGACCGACAACAGCCAAAAGGCTAGTCGAAGAGTGGGATTCAATCCTCAAACTTGCCGATACCGCGTTATACCAAGCTAAACAAGCTGGACGCAATTGCGCGGTTATTGCGGAAAAATAACTTATTCAGGCAAATGCACTTTAAAGGTTTTATCGGCGATAACTTTGCCGTTTAGCTCTAGGGTCATGCGCCAGTTGCCGACTTTGTTGTCAATTGGCGCCCAAATACAGTCTCCAAGGTAAAACTTCCAATCGTTTTCTTTGATGTACACTTCACCATCGAAAGGCGCTTGAATATTGCCTTCTGCATCGGGAATATCGGGGTGATAAATACAGTAACCTAACACTTGATTTTTGGCTTTGCGAATACGGGTGACAAAGCCAAATTCAATGTCTATTTCAGCAGGCACATGTACGGTGGCTTTTAAAAATCTTGGCAGTTCATCACTATCAGAATCCCATTGACTGAAAATCCCCGCTTGAATAATACTGACATCTGCTTTTAATTTACTCATATCTTGTAGATCTCTATAGCTAACGCTAGTCCTTTCTTTAATCCTTGCTCAGCTGGCTAATAGCGGCTTGCATTGCAAACTCATAGCCCTGAATGCCTAAGCCGCAAATTACCCCGACCGCTTTATCTGATAAATAAGAATGATGTCTAAAAGGCTCGCGAGCATGAACATTTGAAATATGGACTTCAATAAACGGAATATTCACCCCAAGCAGTGCATCGCGCAGGGCGACACTGGTGTGGGTAAAGGCGGCAGGATTGATCACAATAAACTTGGCATCAGTGGCATGAATCGCATTGATAAGTGCATGTTCGGCATTAGACTGGATATGATCAAAGTCTAATTCGGCACCATGGGCTTGAGACTGACACTTTGCCACAATGGTGTCTAAGTTATCGCTGCCATAAAGGCCTGGCTCACGACGGCCTAATAAATTTAAATTAGGGCCATTAACTAGTAAAATCTTGGCTTTGGGCGTCATGCACTTTCCTTAAAATTGCTACTGATGAGTATTGATAATACCGAATAAGGTTAATTTATCATGTAATTATTGCCATAAGTGGATAAATTTTCATGGCTGTATTAAGGCGAGTTTGAAAACGATTGCAGCTTAATAATCAGATTTGTTTTTTCGTAGCGCTTTCGTAGCGCCGCGTTGCTTTTTGGCATCGACTCTGCGGCGTTGACTGCCTTTAGTCGCTTTGGTGGCAATACGTTTTTTTTGCACTATACCGACACTTTTTACTAGCTCAATAAACTGCTCTAATGCCAGCTGACGATTAAAATCTTGGCTGCGGCTTTGTTGGCATTTTATGATCACTTTACCGCTCTTAGTAATGCGATGATCGGCTTTGGCTAATAGCTTTTGCTGATAAAACTCAGGTAGCGATGACTGACGTATGTCAAAAATAATCTGCGCTGCAGTGGAAACTTTATTAATGTGCTGCCCACCAGCGCCGCTTGAACGGATAAATTGCCATTCAATTTCATTATCTTCGATGCTGACGCTGTTGGTTATCTTGATCATTATATGATTCTACTTTTTACCATTTACTTGGGTCTATTTAAGGGGGCTGATTCGAGTTTATTGTTTGTTACCACTTGAGTTTAACAAACTTTTGTTTAGTACTGCGGATAAGATTTGTTACTATCAATAATTATCTAGAAACTAGGCCACATTGACCGTTTGGAGTTGCTTTATGTTGTGCCAAATCCCCGATATCGCTAAAGGCGTTATTAGCTTATTCGTTAGTGGGCGTTTATCTACCCAAGACTATCGCACTCAACTACAACCTTTAATCACAGACTATCGCGAGCAAACTGGTAAGGTTTTCTTATACATAGAGGCGGACGTGTTACTTGAAGGTTGGGATGTCAGCTCCTTGTCTGGGGGCGATAAAGTGCAATTACCCCATTTTGATGCATTAGTGTTTGTCGGTGGCCCTGACTGGGTAGGCAATGCGGTTAATTTACTGGGTCCTTTCATGCAAGGTGAGGTGGCTTGGTTTCCATTAGAGCAAAAACAGCAAGCCATAGCCTGGCTACAACAATAATTTATTTGATTAACCATTCAGGGAATTAGAAAGTATGTCATTAACTCAATCATCTTCAAAAATAGCGGCAGTATTAAGCGCAGGTTTATTAATTATCGGTCTAAGTGCCTGTTCACCAGAAGTAGGCAGTGAGGCGTGGTGTAAGCAAATGAAAGAAAAACCTAGCGGTGATTGGACTGCTAATGAAGCTGCCGATTATGCCAAGCATTGCGTTTTTTAAGTTGAGACTTAAGTCGTTATAGCGATAGATAGCGTTAGCAGGTAGATAATTTTTAAATACACTTGCTGTGCTATCTAGTTTTATTAATTTTCTATTTTTCGCTACTTTTAATTGCCTGCAGGTAACCATAAGTATGCCCTTTACTCCTAAAATAGCGCTGCTAAAAAGGCATTTACATAATACTTTGGCTATTTGGTTGTCCCTCTTTGATTTTCCCTCTGGTTTCTTATCGTTACCCTCATGAACCATTTATCGACTTGATATCTGAGTATTAGGGTTTCATAGAATATAACTGTCAGATGTTGCTTGTTTGTTACTTTTGCTGGGGCAGGGTAAAATATGATTTGATAATCTATTTCGTTAAGGGAAGTGATGAAAAAAATAATTATGCTAGCGTCATTGGTCGCACTTTGTGGTTGCAGTGCTGATAAGCCTCAAGAAGTGGAAATTAACTCAGCAGCTAATTCAGCAGCTAACTCAGACATCCATTCAGACATCCATTCAGACATCCATTCAGACATTAACTCAGACATTAGCAAGGCTAGCAACAAGAGTACCAGTAAGGAAAATGAGGCAAACCCCGCGACGTTAAATACTGTCGATACAGTCAGCCTGGTAGAACCCCTGACGGCCAACGTTGACACTAAAAAACAGGATAAGATCAACGCTTTATCTACAACTGAAACTTCTGCAGCAGGTGAGCCATCTCAGTATTCTGTGGCAATCAATAATGAAAAATTTATTACGGATAATGTCGTTATCAAAACCGGTCAGTCACTGTTTAATATGCAAATGAATGACTACGGCGTTGCGAAGGGCTCTTTTGTTATTATCTCAAAGGTCACTCCACAGTGGCTTGAAAGCGACTTTTCTATAGATAACATAGCTAAAGAAACCTATCGACTTGCCCCCCATTCTGCTGATGCCGATTTGTATGCTTGGTATAAACAGTTAGCTGAAGATGTACGATTTAGCGTGGTTGAGTTAGAGGTCGACTATAGTGGCAAAGCTCATGTTCCGGAGTTTTAAATGCTAATTTTTAAATACGAGTTTTAAAATACGACAGTAAATAAGATTTTAAATCAGCGAACAAATAAAAAAGCCACAACAATGTGTTGTGGCTTTTAGCATTTATTAATCCTTATTTACGGCGACGAAGCGCTGCAAATGGTAATAATATCAATCCTAACCAACCCATAGAACCACCAGAAGATTTTTTCTTAGGTGGTTCAACCACTACTGGCGATGGAACATCACTTACTGTAACAGCTACAGCGGTGACAACATCTGCCACACCATCGTTTACCGTTAATGTAAATTCTAGTGTTTCAGAGCCAGAAGCAATTAACGGCGCAGTAAAGCTTAATTCAGCAGTATCTGTGGTGGTTAATGTTGCTGCTGTACCAGCGGTTTGTTCCCACACATAGGTTAAAGTATCTGCAGCATTAGCATCAATTGCTGTCGCAGTGAAGGTCACTTCTTCACCTTCATTAACTTCTGCGGCATTTGCCATGACCGAGACGCTTGGTAAACGGTTTTCACACGCGTAAGTGTCACCTGCGACTACATCTGAGAAAATGCTCGTTTGGATATTGCTAAAGGTTATATCATCAATATACCAACCTGCAGCAAATCCTGAGAATGGGTCAGGGACAACGGCTGAGTCAGTGGCTACGCGGAATCTAAACTGTACTTGGTTACCGTTGAGTGATTCACCAAAGTTAATGGTTTCAAAACCCCAGTTTATACCTGAGTACATGTCACGGTCAGCAATAGCTGCTTCTGTATATTCAAGGCCAGTATCGGTATAACCGTCGCCTTCAAATGTGGCGCCAGCCTCGATAACATCTACCCAGTCACCACCATTGATACTGACTTCAACTACTGCGCCATCGAAACCTTCTTCTAAATTATATAAATGCCAGAAACTAACGGTGTAATCCCCTGCGAAACCCACAGTCATTGGGCGAGTTTCATAGGCGACATCTGAAGTAAAGCTATTGCCTGTTGCTGAGATGAGCCCATCGAACTCATCCCATTGATCTAAACCGAAAGTGCCACCAGCCATATCACCGCCAGCCATCACATTCTCGCTAAAGTCATTCAACCTAGAAAGGGTGTTAAGATCTTCGTATTGCTCTGTACCCGTTAACTCGCGAGTTTCGAAGTCGACGTTAACCGTTGTTGATAGCATATATTCATCAGCTTCAGCTCCCTCGGCAACATCAGGTACAAATTTCAGTACTAGCTCTTCGCCTGTTCCTGCGTTATCTAGGGTAAATTCTAATGGTGAACTGGTTGCTGAGCCAAATAGCGCAATATCATCAAAGCTAATAACTCCTTCATTGGCGAAGGTGACAGTATGATCACTTTCAACCATAACAGTCCCTGTCAGGCCTGCTAATGCTTCAGTACCATTATTCTGAATAGTGAAGCTAATGGTGCCAGTTTCACCCTTATCAAGAATGTTATCGCTTGAACAATATCCTGACATCAAGCCTTCGTAGTTGGCATTGAGCATGTGTTCACTTACTGCGTAAGTGGCTAACTCAGTTTCATATGACTCAACAACACCTGCGTGGTCGGTGGAGAAACGGCTTGGTGATTTCGCGCCGACACCCATTCCGCGTCTAGCGAAAGCGGCTAAGATCACTTTATAATCTTCAATATCGTTAGCATAGGCTGCAGCAAGGAGTGCATCACGACCTTCGGTAAAGGTTGGCGCCATTGGCATCATTTTATAACCGGCAACTAAGTAGTCTTTCATCAAGCTCTTAGCTTCGTCGAAGGTATGACGTTCATCGTTAACTAAGCCGATAAATGAATCCCACAACATTGCAGCGTAGACAGAGCCCGAACCATGGACTTGTGGATTTCTTTCAACATAAGCAAATGTCGATGGGTTAATGTCCATATTAGTTGAATATGGGAACTCACGGATACCGTTTACAAAGCTTGCTACATAAGTAGTATCGCCATATGCGCCAGCGTAATCCTCGTTACCTGCTACTAAGTTATCTGCAGCATCTGAGCCAAATAATAATGCATGGAAGTCACCAAAACCTTCACCCATAGAACGTGCTTGATTACTGCTTAAACCCGAACCATTACCGACTAAACGGTTACTGATGTAGTGCCCCCACTCATGGGCAACAATGGCGTTATCCCAAGAACTGTCTTTAAAGTTACGGGTTAGGTCATTCTTGAACATTTCAATAGACACAGTTTCATTTGCATCTAAAAGCGCATATATAGCAGCGCCGTCACTGAAGTTAATACCCATGCTTGGAATTGTGACTGTATCGTCAGCTCCGCCCATTGGTGCAGGGGTACCATCATCGATGTTGTTGGCAATAATCACCGCCACTGCGCCAGCGTCTTGGGCATTTTTAACTTTCACGGTGAAGTTACACGCGCCGCGGTCAATAATGGCAATTTTACCAGCAATATCAGCGCCATTCACAGAAGCTTCACAGCCATCTCTAATTGGGTCAACACCATCTTCAATACGAACTAAATCGCCCGAGATCTCATAAACATCGGCACCAAAACTTGAAAATTGGACAATGTCTAATAAACCCAATGCAGCGTGAGAAGTGATGGTTAAACCATAATCAACGCCGTTTTCAGCTTGAGTGGTTTCCCATAAATACATCTGCATGCGTGGTGACGCACCATCAGCAGGGGTCGACATGTTAGCGTTATCAAAGCCTGAGTTATCTTGTACTTCTACATTGAGCGGATCGCCTTCAATACCACCTCGATCATAGTTTACTGCTTGGGCATTACCTGCTGCTTCATCAAAACCATGATCATAATAATCATTGTGTAAGTAGTTGTTCATGTAGAACAAATTAACAATAGCGGCTTTGCGGTTGTTTATTGAGTACTCAGGTTCATTGACATTGTATACATAATCAAATGTGTTAGCGCTGGTGGTTTCTGCTTGGTAATCACCATTGGTGAAGCCTTGAGGTGCTACAGCATCAACATAGGCATTCACATTGTTACCTGAGGTAGTTGTTGCATCATCTGCTAACCAAGGGTCCATTGTGCTAATTGGCCCGTGGCTTAAACCTACTAATGGTGCATCTAAGTAAGGTGCGGTTAGATAAGCGTCAACATCGCTGCCTTCTGGAGCTGGCATCACATTGCCGTGTGGGCTATCCCAAGGCTTGCCGTCAGCATCAGCGTAGATACGGTAATCAAAATCAGCGGCATGACTGGTTAAGTTTTTCGTAAATAGGACTTCACCGGTTTTAGCTGAAATGACGTAGCTGAAATACTCAGACTCACGGCTATCCACAGAGCCTGTTTCAATTTCGACGTAGTGGGCAGCAACTAAGTTGTTTTTATATTCAAAGAATACTTTCTTTGCGCGAGGTTCACCCACCAACACTTTATCATTAGCTGTGTTAGTCACGGCAAATGTTTCATATTTTCCATTCGAAGACTTTGAGGCTAGGGTTATTGCGTTACTGTTGCCACCCATTGCCTTAAATGCAGCGTTTATTGAATTGGCAGCATCACCAAATGCAGAGTCAGTATTCTTTAAAATAGAAGCTGCTGACTTAGTATTGGCTGAAGAACTAAAGTAACCAGAAGAAGCAACAAGGTTTAGTTCTCTGTCCATCATGACATTGAATTCACTGTTAAATACTTCAACACCGGCAATTTCTTGCTTATATTTAGCAATAATCGGGCCGCGACCCATATCATGAGTATTTGCTAGAACCGCTTGAGCCAGTCCTCTTTTAGCTGATGACATACCCGTTAATTGAGCCAAATAAAAATCGGCGGCATAAGCCGTTTTGTTGGCTGTTTTTAGGGCGCCTAAGTTTGGCGTAGACTGATTTTTACCAGCCCATTGGAATGTGGTTTTACCTAGCTGAGCATCAAATTGATTTTTCATACCGCTGACGGTCGCGGCATTTTCAATTTTATTATACTTTTTAACAAGTTGAGCTTTATCAAATGATTTATAGTTTGGTGCCTGGTTCAATTCAGTGCTTAAAGCACTAAATGACATACTTGAAAGAGTTGCACCAATAACGGTGGCTATTGCTGTTTTATTAAAGTTCATGTCTCATCCTTAATCCTTAAAATTTTTACGGCCCCTCTATAAACTGAGGGTGTACACTTTGTAACATAAGATAGGATTGTGTTAAATAATTGTTTTTTTTGCGGATTATCGGCTATATGTTTTTTGTGGGATTGGTGACTTGATTTAGATTTGTTACGCACGCATAGTGTTGTTTTAGTTGCAAAAAATACTTTAATGCTCACGGGGTAATAAATCATTTAACATAAATTTTTACTAAAATTTATGTTAAAAAATGGTAGGGTCGGGTTAGTGTAAAGTTTCTATTACTGGAACTAATGGAGCGATAAAGGAGCAGGGTGAGAGCATGAGTGTTTATTTTTTGCTCAAAGCTTTGCAACCAGCCATAAATACCTTCTCAAAATAGTCGATATTCATAGCTGCTATCTTTTGTTTCCGACGAATACTCGCCTTCTTTGTTGTTTCCGCACGCAACATGCTTAACGTTATATGCCTCATGCAGGCCAAATTCTCCGCCGGGATCTTTCAGCTTGCCAAAATGTTGAGAAAATGCGTCGGTACTCATGATTGCTACTCTAGAAAAAGAGAGCATATGATCACAGCTCAACCTTTAGGTCAAATCAGATTTTATTGTTCATAAAACGTTCGCGAACTCCCCATGGATAAAGGAGTCACTTGAAGGTGAATTAACATTGGCAATATTAGCTGGTGTGATGACTAAACTGACTGGCTAACCCAGTTAAGTCGCAAGTATTTTGTTTGTGATACCAATCTCACCGCGGCTAATGAAACTCATCATAAAATTGCTGAAGCAAGGCGCGATTGCCATTAAGTATTAATTTTAAAATTAATATTACCTCTACCTTGTAAACTTAATACTAATTAATTATTGAGTTTATTAGTTCTGCTAGCAATTGATTATTAGTTATCTGCTATTTTATTGGTTTGATATATGACGTTCTATTTTTAATGAGTGTATGAATTGCTGTTTTTCTCATTTTTTGATCTGTCAATTAAAATCCTGTCTATTTAAGTTTGAATTAAGCTTTTATTAATGTTTATTTAACACTTGATGGCGTATTTGGTTTCAATGTATTAGTTATTGATTATTTTTTATTTTTTATTGGCGGCTACTTTTTAAAAGATAGATTCATGATTCATTCAAAGGTTTTTTATATAATAGTATTATCAATACCTCAAAAGTAGTATTGCTTTGATGCAAGGTTATTGTATTGGATTAGAACATTGTCACATTAATGATTTAAATAAATGTGAGTTTATATTTCCTGTGATATTACTTATTAAACTTTAATAAGTAAGTATTAAAGTTATAGCAATTGATGAATGCTAATAAATATAAATAAAGTTCCATTTGGAGTGATGATGAAATTACAAAAGCTAGCGCTAGCGGTGATGGTATCTGCAGTTTTTACAGGTACTGCAGTTGCTAAAGATGTTGATCTATACAAGAGTGAAAACTGGCAGCAAACCTTCCCTGAGCAATATAAAACTTGGGCTGAAACTGAGCAAAGTACCCCAGCCAATGGCGAGCTTGACGATCTTTTAGCGGCTAACCCAAACCTTGTTTCGGCTTGGGCGGGTTATGGTTTTGCTAAAGACTATAACCGTGCTCGTGGTCACCATTATGCATTAACAGATATTATTAAAACTCTGCGGGTAGGCCACCCTGTTGTTGGTCATGACGGCAAAGTGGTTGGTGAAGCAATGGCTGCTAGTTGTTGGTCATGTAAAACCCCTGATGTTGCTCGCATGTATGACGAAGTAGGTGAAGGTAAATTCTCTGACAATGCTTGGTCAACTTGGGGTCATGAAATGTCTAACACAATCGGCTGTGCTGATTGTCATGAGTTAGGTAAAGAAGAGCTTAGATTGAGCCGTCCGTATGCCGATCGTGCGATGAAAACAATTGGTAAAGATTTCGCTAAGCAAGATTCAATCATGCAAGCTAGCCAAACATGTGCTCAGTGTCATGTTGAATACTATTTTGATGGCACTGATAGCAAAAAAGTGAAATACCCAATGGATTACTGGGTACCAGGCGTTGAAACTGATTACAAAAAGTTTGTTAATTACACAGGTACTGACGGTTTATATGTAGGTTTTGCTGCTGAAGCACAACTTGCGTATTTTGACCAACGCGGCTTTAAAGATTGGACCAACGCAGTATCTGGTGCGCCAATGATTAAAGCGCAGCATCCAGAATTTGAAAACATGTTAGATAGAACAGAACATGCAATGGATGACCATTTAGAGTTTGGTTGTACCACTTGTCATATGCCGAAAGCGACTAACGCTAAAGGCGCTGAATTCTCTAACCATAAAGTGACTTTTGAAGCTGATAAATTGCCAGCAGACTGTCAATCTTGTCATGAAGCCGGTGACTTTAAAGAGATCCTTGATGAGCGTAAAGCTGAGATCACTAAGTTACGTTTCGATGCTAATGGCACCGACCCACGGTTAACTGAAGTACACTTTAAAGCACAAGCTATTTGGGCTGCTAATGGCATTAAAGGCCTAGAAGCTGGTCAAACTATTCCACAAGCAAAAGGCAACTATGAAGCTGCACTTAAAGCGAAAACACCATTAGCCGGTGAAATGAATAGCTTACTGACTAAAGTCAGAAATGCGCAATGGTTCTGGGATAGTGCAACAGCATCTCACGGTATTCATGCGCATAACCCGACTGAAGCAGTACGTTTGCTTGAAAAATCTAATAGCATTTTAGATGCAGCATTGACTGAAGCTAATGCATTACTAGCCAAGTACGCACCTAGCTACAAGTATGATGCGACTAAGTACGACACTAAAGCGAAGGTACAACCTTTAGTGGGTCTTGACTTAGAAGCAATGCAAGCGTCTAAAGAAATATTCTTAGATAAGCGCGTTAAAAAAGAATGGCCAGCAGAGCTTAAGTAAGCTCGCTAGTTGATTGAAATGAAATAGACTTTCCATACTGTTTATTTAAATTCAATCACAGTACAGATAGCCATTAAAACCAATGCCAGTCGATGTAAATCGACTGGCATTTTTGTTTTGATTTACATCACTTTATTGTCGCTTAAGCTGCATTTTCACTTACTGGCATGTTGGCCATAGTCTCCATTCACGAATATAGCTGTTCAAAAAAACTGCAAATAAGGTGTTGCTTAATTAGGATTACGATTGTAATCTTAATTGGAGATTACAACCGTAATCCTAATGTTTGAAGCAAACTTTATTGAAAGAAGCAGTATTTCAAACATCTTTTATCCAACACTGCATTGAAAAAACAGTATTGAAAAAATAGCATCGAAAACAAATAGCATTGGAAGTAAACGATGAAAGACATCAGCAATAGCGAACTATTAGTCCTTAAACAACTTTGGCAACGGGCACCTTTAACATCAACTGAAGTGGTTGATGCTCTGGCATTAAGTCATGACATGCATGAAAAAACCGTTAAAACCTTAATTAACCGCTTAGTAAAAAAGCAGGCGATTAGTTTTGAGAAGCAAGGTCGGGTTTACCATTATTCACCATTGATTGTTGAGCATGACTACACAGCTAAAGAGTCCGAATCATTTGTTGAACGTATGTTCTCTGGCAAGTTAACCCCTTTAGTGGCGGGTTTTGCAAAGAACAATAAGTTATCAGCTGAAGATGTTGCTGAATTAAAGTCATTACTTGATGATTGGCAGCAGGAGCAAAAATGATGCTGAATTGGTTTATGGAACAAACCGTAATATTAACGCTATTTTGTTTACCGATGATGGTGTTTCATCGGGTTATTTTGGCAAAAATCGGTGCCCATTATACTTATGTGTTATGGAGTTCAGTGCCGATACTATTGCTAATTTCAGTAGGTCAGCTGTGGTTTCCTGAGGGCTTTATGCACCTAAAGCTTTCATGGTTGTCATTGCCTGAGCCTGCTGCAGTCATGCAGCATTATCAAGTGCTTGCCACTGATACTATCAAGCTATCTTCTATGCTCATTGGCTCACTGTATCTCGACTACTTATACATCGCGATTATGAGCTTGTTATTATTGAGTATGGTGTACCAACAGACTCAATTTAATCCCATTGTGGCCTCAGCGGTTAAAGTCGCTGAAACCAATAAGGGGGTTGATATATTGGCTCATGAATCCGTTCAGTCTCCAATGCTGGTGGGGTTATTGTCACCTTGTAT
This sequence comes from Shewanella sp. 10N.286.51.B2, assembly GCF_041469265.1. Lineage (NCBI taxonomy): Bacteria > Pseudomonadati > Pseudomonadota > Gammaproteobacteria > Alteromonadales > Shewanellaceae > Shewanella > Shewanella sp. 10N.286.51.B2. Next base: position 28,797 of record NZ_JBFRKH010000072.1, on the reverse strand, counting down.
TCTGGTGCCGTTAAATTTCAAATCATTAGATATTAATCAACAGCAAGCAATCATCGCTCATGAAGCGTTCCATCATCAGCGTAAAGACTTATGGTGCAATGTCATTGGTTGTAGCGTGCTATTGATGTTCTGGTTTAATCCGTTGATGTGGTTTGCTTACAGGCGTTTTAGACATGACCAAGAGTTGTCGTGTGATGCTCAAGTAACATCAGAAATGGATAAAAATAATAAAATTGCCTATAGCCATGCGCTATTGGCCTACTCGCAACATGTTCCTTTGAGCATGTTACACACTCACTATGGAGATAAAACCATCTTAAAAGAAAGGATTATACAGATGAAAAAACAGCACGGAAAAAACACACTCGTCATCATGGGGATCACCCTAGCATTAGGTATCAGTGGATTAATAATAAACCAGCAAGTTCATGCCGGTTCACAAGCTAAGCAAGCGGAGACACATGTTGTCCCTACAATGCGTATAGACCCTATTTATCCTGCTAAAGCGGCAACTGCAGGGCTCAATGGCTATGTGCAACTGGAGTTTGATATTAGTCAATCCGGTAAAGTGTCGAATGTTGCAGTGATTAAGTCATCTCCTACAGGTGTATTTGACCAATCAGCTAAAGATGCCTTATCACAATGGGTTTATAACGAATCAGAAAATGGCGTTAAAAATGCACAAGTGCAGCTTGATTTTGTCATCCATGAGCCTGCTGCAGATGTAGAGCGCATTAAAGTGAACTAATGATAAGTGTCAGCAATACTCGTTTTTTTGAGTATTAACTGAGAGGTTTAGCTTGATCACCTAAACCTGAATTGATCCTAAATTAGCATGTGATATATAGGTTGTTGGTTAAGATAAGGCTTATTTATTATCCCCATCATGATGGCTTACACTGATTTACTTAACCCTGATGCCGGTTTAATGGCGTTTACGTTTGCCATAGTGCAAACCGCGACCTTTATTGTCGTGATAGCCATTTCGATAGAAGGTTATCTATTACGACCGCTTAAACCGATTGAGCGAGTGCTGGCAATAGCCGTGGTACCTTGGGTATTGTTTAACCCGTTAAGTACTGGCTTTGTGGGCGTATTAGTGATTTTAGGTCTGATTGGCGTGCAGTGGAAAACACGTGCTGTGGTAGCGGCTTAAATCGAAATAATAGCGAACCAGTTTATTCTAAAATACTGTTATTAAGCAGTATTTTTAGGCTATTTTAATAAATCGGTTTGTTGTGTATCTTGCGTTTAATTTTCATTCCAACCTCAAATCTGCTTAGGCTAGTAACAATTGTCTAATTGAATGATGACTATATTGATAATTCAATTATTAATGATAAAACGTCACTTATTCAACTCAAAAAACAGACTTTTTCAACTCCAAAAAACACACCACAAGACACCTGGGTAAAATAATTGTTAATAATGTGACAATAAAAAGTAACTCAAGCCGCTCAGTAAGTCTCTGTTTTTATTATCTATTAATATTTATATCATATTAGTGAAATTTCACTGTCATTTTAACGCAGTCTTTTTGTCATTTTTGCGGGTTAGTTTGTCGTCCATTGAAACAACTTAACTCGCTTACACCCGTCTTCGGAGATGACAATGGAACTGAAAAAAATGTTTAAACTTAGTGCTGTATCAGCTGCGCTTTCTGCAACCTTATTACTTGCGGGCTGTGGTGGCGATATCAATATTGATACGGGTTCACAAGAGCCGACTAACCCTACAAATCCAACGGATCCAACCACACCGACTGAAACGGACCAACAACTTGCTTACGGCGGCTTTGCAGAAAAAAGCACTACGATAGCGGCTATCGATGGTAAAGAAGTGTGGGTGTTAACAGGCACACTGGCACCTTCTACTGCAGCTTCAACAGTAAAGGTAGGTGGTCAAGATGGCGCGAACATCATTTTAGGAAACGATGTGGTGTGGATGCTTGATGGTGCAGTTATCGCTGGCGGCGATAAAGCTGACTCGGTTGAATTATCAATTATGGCTGGCACTAAAATTATTGGTGGTAGCGAGTCTTATTTAGTCATTAGCCGTGATTCAAAAATTATGGCCGAAGGCACAGCTGACGCGCCAATCGTATTTACTTCCCTTGAAGCGGCGCTAGGCCAAACTGGCGAAGCGGGTCAATGGGGCGGCTTAGTCGTTTTAGGTAACGCACCTGTTAACTCATGCCCTGATTTAACCAGTTGTGATGCTGCATTTGAAGTGGGTAACCACAACTACGGTGGTGATAACACTGAAGATAACTCAGGTGTTATTCAGTATGTTCGGGTTGAGTTTGGTGGCTTTAAAATCAACGACACCCAAGAAATGAACGGTATTAGTTTCGCGGCAGTTGGCGCAGGTACAACTGTTGATCATATCCAAATTCATAAAAATAACGATGACGGTGTTGAGTTTTGGGGCGGTAACGTTTCGCTTTCACATGTGGTGTTAACTGAAAACTTTGATGACTCTCTAGATTGGACTAACGGTTGGCAAGGTAGTGCCCAGCACGTTTATATCCGTCAAGAGGATAACGGTTCAAACCGTGGTATCGAAGGTGACAGCAACAGCAGCGCTGATGCTGAACCACAGTCTATGCCTACATTAGCTAACTTCACCATTCAAGTGGCTAACGGCACTAACAGTGGTGGTGATGACGCTGAAGGTATTTTACTGCGCAAAGGCACGGCTGTTAACGCATACAACATGCTGGTTAAAGGCGATGTTGATTCTGGCGAATGTTTAGAAATCAATGACGACAATACAGTTGATACCGCTGAAGCTGGCAACTTAAACATGCAAAACAGCTTAATCGATTGTGTTGAGCCGTTTAAGAGTGCCAAGGTTGATGCTGATAAAGGTTACACCAAAGCTTACGACGTTGAAGCTTGGTTTATGGCCCAAGACGGTAACTTAGCCGGTGCTGCAGATTTATCAGGGTATATGCCTAATTCATCTTCTGTTGCTTTAACTGGCGGCGCAGCTGATTTAGCTAACATGGATGACCGTTTAGATGATGCCCAATATATCGGCGCATTTAATGGCAGCACTGACTGGACGGAAGGCTGGACCACGGCCATTCATGAAGATGCAGCGCCTGCACCAACTGAATTACCAGTTTTAACATCTTGCCCTGTAGGCACAACTTCAGAAGATGTGGTTGCAGGCCTTTATAAAGATGACAGCGTGACTTTAGTCTGTTCAATCGAAGGTAACATCACCACCAATACAACACTGCTTGCTGGTCAAAACGTGATGTACAAAGTAGATGGCGGCGCGGTGATTGTAGGTGGTGATAACGCAGACTCTGCAACACTGGCAATTCAAGCGGGTACGCAATTATTTGCGACCGACAACAGCTACATCGCCATTAGCCGTGGCTCTAAAATCATGGCCCAAGGCAGTGCTGAGCATCCAATCGTTATGACCTCTCAGCAAGATGTAATAGCTGGCGCAGAAGGTGAGCGTGGTCAGTGGGGCGGTTTAGTTATTCTGGGTAATGGCGAAACCAACAAGTGTCCTGATAAAGACAACTGTGATGTGTCATTTGAAGTGGGCGACTTCCCATACGGCGGTAATGACAATGCTGATAACAGCGGTCAAATCAGCTATGTGGTAGTCAAATACGCCGGCTTTAAAGTCAATGATACCCAAGAAATGAACGGCATCTCATTTGCGGCAGTGGGCAGTGGAACCCAAGTTGACCATATTCAAGTCCATGCAAATGGCGATGATGGTGTTGAGTTTTGGGGCGGTGCAGTCAATCTTAAATATGTTTACCTAACGGATAACTTTGATGACAGCTTAGATTGGACTAACGGCTGGCAGGGTAAAGCACAGTACGTGTATATCACCCATGAAGATGGTCAAGCTAACCGTGGTATTGAAGGCGATAGTCATAAAGGCACTGACGACACGCCGATTTCAAACCCAACTATCTCTAACGTAACAATTCTTCCTGGTGCTGATATTGAAAATGCCAGTGGCGATAAAGGCGAAGGCATCATTCTTCGTGTTGCTACTCGTGCATCAATTCACAACCTATTGATTCAAGGTCGCAAAGGTGCAACTTCTGAGACTGAATCAGGTGAGTGTTTAGAACTAGACGGTACTTACGCAGGTCTTGTTACCAACGTTAACGATGAAACATTAGTGATGTCTCACTCTGTTATCGACTGTAACGAGCCATTCAAATACAGCTCTGACAACACAGATACAACCGATGCGGTAGACACGCAGGCCTGGTTCTTAGCTCAAACAGGTAACTCTGCTCAAGAAGTGACGTTAACTAATGGCATGCCTGCTGGCACTGACACTGTGTTATTGGGTACGGGTCTTGATATGAGTACGACTGACACCTTCTTCGAATCAACTGATTATATCGGTGCATTCGATGGCCAAACTGATTGGCGTGAAGGTTGGGCTTTTATTAAATAAAAGCGAGTAGTAAACCTTAGGCATCGGGGAGTGAGTACTCCTCGATGCTGCTTAAAGTCCGATTAGATAATCAAAATAGTTAGTTAAATTTACATTAATTGTCACCGGTGTATCACATCTTAGTGGCGCGACCTGAACTGTGTACAGGATTGAAAAACGTTATGAAAACCAAGCCGAGTTTTATCGCTAATAAGCTAAGCCTAGCTGTTGTTACTGCTATTTCTGCAGCTTCTCTTTTTGCAACACTACCAGCTTACTCGGAAGAGACACCAGCTTATGATCCTGGTGAAGATTTCCCTATTGAAGTCATTGCGGTAACGGGGCGTTTACGTAGCTCTGCCTCAGAAGCGATGGAAGAGCGCCGTGAGCAACCCGCCGTGGTTGATATTATGGGCGCAGACCAGATTTCTCGCACCGGAGATAGTGATGCCGCCGGCGCGCTTCGACGTGTTACCGGATTAACCCTGAAGGATGGCAAGTTCATTTATGTACGTGGTTTAGGTGAGCGCTATTCTAGTACATCATTAAATGGTGCGGTTGTACCTTCGCCAGACCCTACCCGTAATGTGGTACCGCTGGATATGTTCCCAGCCTCTATCATTGAATCTTTATCAGTACAAAAATCCAGTTCAGCCAGCACGCCAGCTGCATTTGGCGGTGGTCATGTTGATATTCGTACTAAATCTATTCCTGCAGACTTTTTCTTTAAAGCGTCAATAGGTGGCCGTTATAACACTAATGATAGCGATGACACTTATACCTATAACGGTGGCGGCGATGATTGGACTGGCCAAGATGATGGCACTCGGGCAATGCCAAACAGCATTAACGAGGTGACCAATCAATATGGCGGAATTAGCCCCATTGATATTGTTACTGGTTCAAATGGCACAATTGATTTTGCCAGTGCTCAAGCCATTAACCGTGGTTTAGCCAATGATATGTATCGCGACATGACGGTATTTACTGAAAGTACGGACCCTGGAGTTCGCGGTAATATCGCCATTGGCGATCGCTGGGACTTAAGCGATGACATCATTTTCGGGATGATGGCAGCAGGCTCATATAAACAACAAGCTGAAAACTACACCAAGCGCGAAGTTGAGCTAGATGGTGATGAGAACAAGGTACAAATCGAAAACTCAAAAGACGTCATGGGCACCGATTCAATTGTACAAATGTCAGGCATGGTTAACTTAGGTTTAGAAATTGGTTACGACCATAAAATTCAAACCTTCTCGACTTATTTACGTGATACATCTGATGATGTTTCAGTGGCCATCGAAGAAACCATTGATACCATCGCCGAGCCTAATGCGTTGCAGGTTTATGATATTGCTTATGAAGAACGTAACCTTATCAGCAATCAAATTCAAGGTGAGCATTTCTTTGAATATCTGTGGGATTTAGAAGCCAACTGGATGTATTCAAACGCCAGATCAAAGCGCTATGCACCGAGCGAATTATCTTACACTTACAATGTAATACTTGATGATGCTGATAGCATTACTAGCCGTAACTTAAATACCCAAGATGCGCCTAAATATGTTTATAGCCGCCTTGATGATAATACCGAAAACTACAAATTTGATTTAACCCTACCCTTTGAGTTTGGCATGAACGTGCTAAAAATCAGTGGTGGTTATGAGTACTTTGAACGTACCCGTGAAAGCTATGCCACGCGATTGGGATTTGATGTCGGCTTAAGCCCAACAGACCCCAATGGCGATATTCTAGCGGGTGACTTTGACAATATATTTTCTGATGACAACATTGCCAATGACACGCTTGATTTAGAATTAAAAGACGCCTCAACCGACACCGAAGATTATGTCGCCGCTGAAATGATAGACGCCGGTTTTGTCAATTTTGATGTGGATTTTGATGATGTATGGCGCTTAACGGCAGGTGTGCGTTATGAAGATTTTCGCCGCGTGACATTGCCATTAACCCCAGATGGTGAGGTTTCAGATGAAGGTGGTCGTTACGATATTGAAGATTATGCTATCGCAGAAGACGGCTGGTTTCCTTCATTGGCATTAACCTGGAAATCATCAGATGAAAGCCAATGGCGCTTTGGTGCCAGTAAAACCTTGGTTCGCCCAGACTTACGTGAAGTGGCGCCAGTGCGGTTTCAAGACCCAATTACCGGTTTTGATTTCTTCGGTAACCCAGAACTTGAAAGCTCAGATATCTATAACCTAGATGTACGCTGGGAATACTACTCAGAAGATGGCGCAAACTTAAGTGTTGGTGGCTTTTATAAAGACGTTGCAGCACCCATAGAAGCGATTCAACGTATCTCAGAAGCGGGTCGTCAGCTTAAGTTTTACAACGCTGAGTCAGGTTATATCTACGGTATCGAAACTGAGTTTTTACATGACTTAGGCTTTATTGGCAGCAATGGTAGTGTTTGGGAAGACTTTTTCGTAGCGGGTAACTTAACCCTAAGTGACTCAGAAATTGAAATTGCCAGTAATGGTGAAATTGACCCAACCAATAATAAGCGCCGCATGACAGGCCATTCTGAGTGGGTTGCCAACATGCAGTTAAGCTTTGATTCGTCTAATGAGTCTCACAGTGCAACCTTAGTGTATAACGTGTTTGGTGAGCGTATTGCTTATGGTGGCCGTGGTGGTTTAGATGATGTGTACGAGCAACCCTTTCACAGCTTAGATTTTAGCTATAGCTTTTTACCTACTGAAAGCTTTGGGGTGAAATTTAAAGTGAAAAATATCCTAGGTGAAACCACCGAATACGACCAACAAGATGTGGTGGTATACGCGAAAGAGCCTGGCACAGAATTCACTCTGCAATTTGATTATCAATACTAATATTGATAATGAGTTCGCGATTAACAGAGTGACAACAGGTACTGGTTTTTAGCATTTTTACCTCATCCTTTAAATGCTAAAAGCCAAGTGCACAGTGTGATATCTAGGTGTTTGGAACACGCCAATATCGCACGCTTCTTTATCAGTAAGCGTTATTTAAGACTACGTGACTTAACAAAGAAGTTGGCAGCTTTGCAAAAGGCTGTATGCAGTATGTAAAATAAGCTGTAAAAGTAACAGGCCACTTTCTTTTGGAACAAGAAAGTGGCCTTTTTATTGGCTAGCGCTATTAGTTATAAGCGCTGTGAGTTATAAAATTAGCTCGTTAGCTATGAGCCTTAATAGCAGATCATTCTTCACTGCTGTCGATCAGATTGCTAATCGCTTTTGAGATCAGATCTTTTTTCATGCTAGTGCGAGCGACACCTTGTTCAAACCAAAAACTCATCGGCTGATCAAAGCCAATACCATGCATGTAATTGTAAATTGCTTTACGCAGCCCTTCACCTAACATCTCATGATCAGTACCGGTAGGATCGCTAAAATCGACATCATTTTCAGCGAATAAAACTTCAGGGCGATCGCTAAGAGTAATACCAAATTTTTCTGGATTCATACCAACAGGGCTGTGGATCGTGGCCACAAAACGGTGCCAATAGGCAGACTGGAAACAACCTTGCTGCATCATCTGTCGCACCATTTCCAATGAATCCACCGTTTCTTGCTCGGTTTGAGTCGGAAAGCCATACATCAAATATGCGTGCACCATAATACCGGCATCGCTAAAGGCTTTAGTGACTTGGGCAACGCGCTCAACACTGACGCCTTTTTTCATCAGTTTCAATAAACGATCAGACGCCACTTCAAGGCCGCCACTGACCGCGATACAACCAGAGTCGGCTAGCAATTGACAGCGGGCTTGGCTAAAGGTTCTTTCAAAACGGATATTACCCCACCAACTGATCACCACGTTGCGCTCAATTAAGCGTTTTGCAAAGGCAAATAAGGTTTTTGGTGGCAGCGCTTCATCGACAAAATGGAACCCTGTTTGTCCGGTTTCTTCAATGAGTTGCTCAATGCGATCAACCAGAATATCAGCGCCAGCAGTATCGTAGCGATCGATATAGTCCAAACTGACATCACAAAAGCTACATTTACGCCAGTAACAGCCATGGGCGATGGTGAGTTTATTCCAGCGGCCATCACTCCAAATACGGTGCATTGGGTTGAGCATTTCACACAAAGACAGATATTCGCTCAATGGCAAGCCATCGTATATCGGAGCGCCGACTTCCACCTGCGGGATATCGTGGAGTTCTGGGTTTTCATTAAAGTGAACGTAAGGCTCGCCATTGTCATCTTCGGCAAGGAAGTAAGTTCGCACTAAATCATCGACTTCACGTTGGCCTTGAAAGTATTCCAGCAGGGTGATTAACGGGCGTTCGCCGTCATCAAGACAGATAAAGTCGATAAACTCAAATACCCGAGGATCTTTGAGTGCCCGTAGTTCGGTATTGATAAAACCACCGCCGATGATGATGGGGATCTCTGGATTAATGGCTTTACAGGTTTGGGCAATACGTAACGCGCCGAGCATATTACCGGGAAAAGGCACGGTTAAGGCTACAACGCTAGGTTGGGTTTCTTCTAAATAGTGCTCAACCAATTGCGCTAAAATTTCTGAGCTAAAGGTTGGCTCGTCCATCAAGGTATCGTAAAGGTTATCAAAGCTTGGATTAGCCGCAGCTAACTGCTCGCCATAGCGGCTCACTTCAAAGTAAGGATCAACCCCTTGAGTGATGACGCTGGAGAGATCGTTAATAAATAAGGTCGCGAGATATTTGGCTTTATCTTGAACGCCAAGATTACCAAAAGCGGCTTGCAGTACATCGCCTGATACCGCTTCCATTTGCGCAATGGCTTCAAATGCTGGGCCTTCAGGTAAAAATCGGCGCGAGTTAATCCGCAGTGCAAGACTGGGATCTTTACCCTGTAAAAACCGAATCGCGCTCTCAACAGTCAAATGATAACGATCAAATTCAGCCAGAAAATTATGGATAGCATCAGGTAATTCATCGTCTTCAAAGTGCTCGAAATTAGCTTCCACATGTTGACGAATAATGTCCAGCGCAGGCGCAGTCATCATTTCTAGGAAAAGCTCAATGGCAGGATCACGCTGCACTGCTTCATAGCCTCTCGTACGCAAAAAACCAGTCAAATAGGCTGTTGCCGGATAGGGCGTATTTAACTGGGTCATAGGTGGAGTCATTAGAAGAACGGTCATAGCCTGCCTTTAATAGTAAAACTTGAGTGCACTGAACTAAACTGATTGTCAGCCCGAGCTAGGTAAAGAATGTGGCAATAAAACAGTTGCCAAAAAATAAGCTGGGATTCTAACAAATGGCCAAGGGAAAAACCCGTAAATTAGCCAATTGAAGATTAATTTATCACTGTCTGTTTGTTTGTTTTTAGATCGAATTTAATCTATTTCTAGCACAGTCTAGATTTAAATATTAGCAAGGCGGTTAAATATTACGCTAACTGTGTCATTATCAAATTTCGCATCTCAGCTAATGGATTAGGTTTGACACATGGCCGCAAAATTTCAAATTCAATTTTTACGTCTCTGTTTGTATTTAGTATTTGCCCTTGCTATTACGGCGTGTTCGGTCAAAACCGAGCAAGCTAACATTAGCCAAGTGGGCAATATTAGCCATAAAAAAATTGCTGAAGCCAGTGGCTTAGCTTACTCAAATATACACCATGATGTGCTGTGGCTGCACAATGATGGCGGCGATAGCGCCGCAGTGTATGCGATAAATTTATCCGGTGACGTGCTGGCGACGGTGAACATTGAAGGGGTAAAAAATATCGATTGGGAAGATATGAGCTCGTTTATTATCGATGGTAAAGCGTATCTGTTAATCGCCGATGTCGGTGATAATCGTGCCAATCGAAGTCAGTATTTTATTCATATCATTGCAGAGCCAGATGTCAGCAAACTTGAATTGGCCGCATCAATTAAGGTCACCCCGCTTGTGTCACTGGCATTTAATTACCCAGATGGTCCAAAGGATTGTGAGTCTGTTGCTGTTGATGTGGTTAACCAGCAAATTGTATTACTGAGTAAGCGGCACACCCCACAAACCCTATATCAATTGCCGTTACCGTTACAGTTAGCGCAATCACCGGCGTTATTGCCTTCAGAATTTCCTTCGCAATTACCTATGCCATTACCTAAGCAAGAAAGGGACACGCTAGTGGCAACACCTTTAGGGGCACCGCCGGCATTACCAGAATCATTCTCAGATTATTTCGGCAGTATACGCTTAGCACTTTTTGCCGGAAACTCGACAGCAATGAGCTTTTCAAAGGATGGCTTATCTGCGGTAGTGTTAACCTATGGTCACGCTTATTACTATAAGCAGCAACAGCCCACAGGCGCTTTATCACTGTTATCAACTACGCCAACAATCATTGATTTTCCGAAACTATTTCAAGCAGAAGCGGTGAGTTTTAATCACGATGCCAGCCGTTTTTATATCACCTCAGAGGGCAGCCCAGCGCCAATATATGAAGTAAATATTGCTGCTGTATTGGCGAGTTCTGATCACTAACTACTGAAAGCTAGCTACTGAAAAACTCACTGTTGAAATATCAGTATTTATTGCTGATATTTGCCGCGCACCTCATCGATTAAGCGCTTCCATTGCGGATATTTAGCAAAGCTTTGGGGTAAATCGCCCCAAGGTGATAACGCTTGGCTCATGGCATTGTCTGAGTGATCAGCGCCTTGGCTCAGTTGATATAAATAGTAAAAAGCTGAGGCGCGATAATTTAACGCACAATGGACTAAAATTGATTTATCGTTATTGCGCTCCATGATGCTAATAAACTGCGCTACATCTTCCATGGTGGGCTGCTGCCAGTCGACTTCAATGTTGTGGTAAACCATACCTGCATCTGTGACCAGTTTGTCTTCAGCCGCCAAATAGTTTGAGTTGTTTTTGGGGATTAAATTGATCACCACCTCTACCCCTGAATTTTTAAGCGTCTGAAATTGCTCTGCTGTGGGCAAGCCTGCGGTTATCACTTGGCTGTTATTGAGCTTGAGCGCTTTGATGTTATCAAGCTGGCTTGGGTCAATTTGCGCCGCTGCAGGATTGACTAAACTAACGCTTAATAAGCTACTGGTTACCATTGTCATTAACGCGGCTCCCATGATGCTGTTTTTCATCTGTAATCCTTTCATCTGTAATCCTTGGATTTGAGCAATTACATAACAATGTCATCAATGGCGGCTAATTCAGCTGCACTAAAGTTAAGGTTATCTAGTGCGGCCACCGAATCGAGAACTTGTGCTGGGCGACTTGCACCAATCAAGCAACTGGTTACCGCATCATTGTTAAGGTTCCATGCGATCGCCATTTGCGCTAAAGATTGATCCCGGGTTTGGGCAATGGTATTTAATGCCTGCACTTTGGCGATTTTCTCTGGAGTTAGATCGTTATCAGCTAAATAGATTTGATGGGCTTGGGCTGCCCGCGAGTCTTTGGGAATACCATGGAGGTATTTATCAGTGAGCACACCTTGATCCAATGGCGAGAATACAATTGAGCCAACGCCTTGATCTTTTAATACCTCGGTTAAGCCATCTTCAATCCAGCGATCAAACATATTGTAGCGTGGCTGGTGGATTAATAATGGCGTGCCTAGCTGTTTTAAGATACTGATCGCTTGCAGCGTTTCTGCTGGCTGATAACTTGAAATACCCACATACATCGCCCGGCCTGAGCGGACAATATAATCTAGCGCTTGCATGGTTTCTTCAATGGGAGTGTCAGGATCCATGCAGTGATGATAAAAAATATCAAAGTAATCTAGCCCAGTACGTTTAAGGCTTTGATCGCAGCTAGCGATCAAATATTTTCTCGAGCCGCCAATACCATAAGGCCCTGGCCACATGTCGTAACCCGCTTTACTAGAAACGATTAACTCATCTCGATATGGCTTAAAGTCTTGTTTGAAAATATCACCAAAAGTGGACTCCGCCGCGCCGTAATGGGGACCATAATTATTGGCTAAATCAAAGTGGGTAATACCGGCATCAAAAGCTGTTTGCAGGATGTTTCTCGCATTCGATTGGGGGTCTGATGCGCCAAAGTTTTGCCATAAGCCTAATGAAATTTTTGGCAAGCGAATACCGCTGTTACCACAACGGGCATAAGCCATTTTTTGATAGCGTTCGGCGCTGGCAATGTACTGAGGGTTTGGTTCGTGGGTAATCATTTATTATCCTGCAAATGAATTGTTACTAAATTGAATTAGCTTTGAATTTAAGGCGTGTTTTAAATATCTGTTTTAAATCTTTACTTCAAATCTACAGCACTAGAACAATTATAAGCATTGCCCAATATCGTCACTGAAGTGGTAAACGACTGCGGCTTAAGCAAATAAACCGTATTTGCCCCTAGCGTTAATGCTTCATTTCTCAGCTGATTAATCGCCCCTTGAGTTAAATCCTTATTCGAAATAAACAAGTAATCATACCAATGCCCTTGGGAGCCAATTATTGGCCCTTTTAGTTGGCAATCATCAAGCTGTTGTCCTTGCCATAAAATTTGCACATGTTCGCTTTGATAATGAGGGACGTTAATACAAGCCGTGAGTCCTATTGGCATGAGTATCATTAATAACCCCATTAATCTGGCACTGCGATTGACTGGATTCATATAGGCCTTAAAAATTTGCTGTTAATTACGCCATGTTCATATAGCAAGTCTATACTTAATCAGCAGCGTAGTAGAGTTAAAGTCAACTTACTTGGTTAAGCTTCGCTATGCAATCAGCATGTTGGCGTTCACTGTTTCATGAAAGAGTAAACATAGGGATATACACATGGGTAGCATCAATTTAGCCAATGAAACCGTGATTAAGTCTACTTTTGCTACTGCGCAAAACGGTGCCTTTAGCGGTGATGGACAACTATATTTGACTGAAACACGGTTATGTTTTGAAGCCTTTAATAAAATCTTTGAAATGGGTCCTTATGAGATAGACCTTGAGGATATTGTTAGTGTTGAAAAATGTTGGGGGACCGGTGGTGGAGTGTTACCCCTTACCGCAGATGCGATTAAAGTGGAACTTAAAAACCATCAGTCCTATAAATTTATGGTGGCTGACTCTGCTGAATGGCTGGAGCGATTGAATCGTTAACTCATTACCTTAAGCTATGTGAGAACCGCTTACTGATGAATTTAGGCTAATAAAAAGCTAAATCATTGATTCAGCTTTTTAGTTGGGCGACTCGCTATATTGCTAAAAACGCATATTAAGCGTTAGCAAATACATCTTGTAGCGATGGCACCACTTGCTTCTTACGGCTTAATACACCGTCTAGCCAGACTCGGCCTTCAACGGTTGCTTTACCGTAGGCTTTTTCAGTTAAGTCAGCGTCATCTGAAACCACTAACATTTCTGAGCCTTCTTTCATGATATCGGTTAGCAATAATAATACGCTGTGACGGTTACCTTCAGCTTTCAGCGCTGCGATATCAGCTTCTAAATCAGCTTTGATATCGTCAAATACTGATAAGTCGATAACTTCTAATTGACCGATACCGACTAGGTTACCGTTCATGTTGAAGTCTTTAAAATCACGCATGACTAAGTCACGTGCTGGCGTACCTTCAACAGCTGATTTAACTTTGAACATTTCCATGCCCACTGCTTTGAAGTCTTCAATACCGGCAATTTCAGCTAATGCTTCAACGCAGCGGATATCAGCAGTAGTACAGGTTGGAGATTTGAAAATCACAGTGTCACTTAAAATAGCGCACATCATGATGCCAGCAATGTTAGCTGGGATTTCTACTTGGTAGAAATCGTACATCATTTTAATCACTGTGTTACTACAACCTACTGGGCGGATCCAACACTCAAGCGGAGTAGAAGTGGTTAAGTCACCTAATTTATGGTGATCAACAATACCTACGATGGTTGCTTCGGCAATATCATCTGGTGCTTGAGTTAATTCAGAGTGATCAACGATATACACTTCTTCGCCAGCGTAGCTTGTTTTGTACTCTGGTGCTTCAAAACCAAATCTATCTAAGATATACGCTGTCTCAGGTGAAAGTTCACCAAGACGGGCTGCAATAGCAGGGTCTTCAATTTGATTTTTTAAGTAAGCAAGTGCGATTGCACCGCAGATTGAATCTGAATCAGGGATCTTATGACCCACAACATACATTGCCATTTGGTACGCTCCTATAAATTTTCAGCGATTTTAACAAGAAATAACCGCCTGACCAATCTTTACCAATAAAAAAGCCCCAGAGAACGTCCTGAGGCGATTCAAATCAAGCAATATTCATCTTAAGTTGTCAGCTATTGACTAGTTATTTACTCAGTGGTCAATGCATTCACAATGGCTGTTAACTTAAAGCATAACCACCTTTAAGGTGGGCAATATTATCAAAGCCTAAACGCTGCATGGCTTGGGCGGCCACCATGGAGCGGCTACCACTGCGGCACACTAAAACCCACGGCTTGTGCTTTTGGTGTTGATGCTGCTGAATAAACTGCACTAAGCGGGTTAGTGGCACATTCTCAGTGGTGCTACTGGTGGGTTGCAGCGCGTATTCATGGGGCTCACGAATATCGATGACGCTAACTTGCTGTGCTGATAAAGCGCTGGTTAAGCTCTCTGTGTTGTATTCGGTAATATTCACTTTAGCTGCAGCGTTAGCTGGCAATGCGCCGCAAAGAATTTCACTGCCTGACTCATCACACAACTGACTATCAAGCTGGGCTTTTAGGCTTTCAAATTGGCTTTGGCTTAATTGGCCATTTAAGGTGTTGGCCAGCAGTGCATTACGGCTAGATTCAGCTGCTAATGAGGTCGTAAACTCATTGTTATAGTCATGGCTGGCACAAATCAGGGTGTTGTCACCGATAAGCTGATGCAGTCGCTTAAGGCTGGTAAACATCGCTTTAGCGCAGCTGCTGTCAAAGTTAGTTCTGCCGAGACTGCCCATTAAAATCGTGTCGCCAGCAAAGGCAAAGCGGCATTGCTGGCTAAGTGGTTTAGAGCTTAATACTGCCTTAGGTAATTCATCAGTCGATTTATTAGGTAATTCATTAGAAAATGGGTCACATAACAGCAAGCTAATACTGTCGGCGGTATGGCCTGGGGTGGCAACTTTCAGCAGTGCTTGATTGCCAATAGTGATGTACTCAAACAACTCGCCCGCTTGGGTGACGTTGCTGCAGTTTTGCGGCCAGCCTAAATGATCGCTTAATTGATCCGGCAAATGTTTGTCGGCAAGGTATTGGCGACTAGAGACATGATCGGCATGACCATGGGTGTCGATCACCGCCACTAATTCAAGTTGCTGACACTGCAATAGGGTATCTAAGCGTTCATTTAGTTCTGGCAGTGGATCGATGATGATTGCTTGCTTACTTTGTTGATCGGCATAAATCCAACTACAGCTCGGGCCTGAGCGTAATTGAACCAAACCATTTAATGGCTGTTTTTCGCTTATTTCACCACTGTCTAAAATCATACAGCTATGGGTTAATGCATTGGCGGCAGATTGAATTCTGATGCAGGCTTCATCCACCTGCGTTTGAGTCATGGCGGGGCCAAAAGACATTCTGATGGCTGACTCGCTTTGCCACTTGGGTAATCCCATGGCATCTAATACAAAGCTACGGGTGACTTTTGATGAACAAGCAGAGCCTGAACTGACGCGAATATTGGCGGCATCAAATAAATCCATAATCTCTTTGCTACTAAAGCCTGCAATAGCAAAGTTGATGGTTGTTGGCACGCTATTGCTAAAACTGTGGTTAAACACTACAGCAGGAAAAGCACTTTTAAGGGTATCAATTAATTGTTGTTGATAAGCCCTTAAGGTGTCGACATCGGCAAACTGGTTTTTACCCATCGATTGCGAGTTATTTAACAGCATATCGAAAATGACACTTATGGCTGCCATTCCGGGCAGGTTTTCAGTACCCGAGCGCAGGCCGCTTTCTTGGCCGCCGCCAGCAATAATCGGCGTAAATGGAGCACCTTCGCGGATGTAAACAAAGCCAATGCCTTTAGGGGCATACAGTTTATGGCCGCTAAAAGGCGCGTAATCGATACTGGTGTTGGCTAAGTTTAATGCCGTTTTACCCAGTGCTTGGACACAATCAACTAACCAATAAATATCAGGGTTAGCTTGGCGGATGATGCGATCAAGCTGAGTTAAGTCTTGGTAAACCCCGGTTTCATTGTTTACTGCCATGGTGCAAATCATTAATGCATTGGGCGCTTCTTTAGCAATAAAGTCCTGATCAAGTTTACCCATATGATCAACGGGGATCGCTTTAATTTCTGCGTTTATTTCAAGAATGGCATTCCAATGCTTTAAGGATTCTGGCACCGCTTTATGCTCAGTGGCGCCATATAACAAGCTGTATGTTTGATCTTGCTTGAGGCTAGTTTTAGCGGCAGCTTTAGCCGCGACTAAGGCGGAAATGATCGCGGTTTGAATCCCTTCTGTGGCGCCGCTGGTAAAAATTACGGTACCTGTGTCAGCGCCAATCACTTGTTTAGCTTTTACCCGAGTTTGCTCCATCAGGTTTTTGGCTTTAAGGCCGCTGATATGGCTACTACTTGGGTTACCAAATAGGGTTTCCATTGTAGTTAATGCTGCCGTTGCAGCTTGGGGTAGCACAGGAGTTGTGGCATTAGCATCGAGATATATTTGGCTTAGTTCAGTGGCGCTTTTCATAGGGGTAAGACTCGCATGTTGATTAGTTGTTATATAGCTTTTAGTTATAACTAATTTCTTGTGGTTATATTAACAGTTTAATAACAACGATCAAGATCACATTTTTGCTTAGATTAAAAAATACAGCTATAAATTGTCATTTTAGTAAAGAGAGTTTTTAAATTGGTGTGGCGGCAACTTTGTATGGAACCAAAGGTCACTAGAGTGAACTAAGATTTGAAGTTGTTTTGTTATTGATTTTAAGAACGATAAAAAAAAGGAACAAGGCGGTTAGCGCTTATTCCCTTTTTATTTGTGATGAGCAGACTAGGCTTAAGTTTTGCTTCAGATTTTGAAGCAGACGTAAACTCAACAGCTGACTGAAACTCAAACTCTCACTTTGATGACTACTTTTCTGACATCTTTGGCTGTATCACTGGTGCTGGGCATATGCATATCTTCAGGGAAGAAAATCGCAAACATACCCGCCTTTAAGGGTATAAAAGCCGCATTAGCTTTATTGGCTTCATAATCGTACTTACTGTAATCATGCTCATTGTGATAAGGCGCTAACGGCGCTTGATCTGCAAGTGGTAAATAGCCAAATTCTTCTTCACCGCTAACCACAAATTGCACATCAATATAACGCTGATGACTTTCAAAAGACTCGGTGTGTTTCGGCTTAGTTTGGTAATCATTGACGATAGCAAATATATCTTTGCCTTCAATGGGGTAATTACCTAATTCATATTGGCTAAAATCAGTGGCTGCGAGGTGAGCAAGTGCAGTGGCTAATCTTGGGCTAATAGCATGATAAAGCTGATGATTTGCTAGGGTATCGACAATCATGATAAGTCTCTAAAAGTTAAGATAAGTCATTATCGCTTAATTTAGCATGCTGCACCATGACAGATATATTTATACAGGGCTGTGAAAATAATCAGCTTAGACAAAGCGGCGATCAGTTGGTTATGATGATAGTGCGGTTGACATGAATAGGATATCAAGTGGCAGCATTACGATTATTAGCAGGCAAAACGGCATTTGAACAAATTGAACAAAACGGCATACAGCAGTCGATGTTTACTCAATTGTTTGCAGCATCAGGTGGCCCCAAATGGATTGGCGTCGCAGGGCTCGATAAATACTTGTTCAGTGAGTTTTTTAGTGACAGGCAAGCACCACTTTATACCATGGGTGCTTCATCTGGAGCCTGGCGTTTAAGCTGTTTAGCGCAAAAGAATCCGTTAGAGGCCTATCATCGCTTTGAAGACTATTATATCGATCAGCGCTACGAGACTGTGCCTTCTCGTCAAGAGGTGACTGAGCAGGTAGAGCGAATTATTGCTGGCATATTAGGTGCTAATGGCGCCATGGATATAGTCAATAACCGTATTATTCAAAGTCATTTTGTGGTGTGTAAGGCCAAGCATTTAAATGCTGGGCGTTCCAAGGGAAAATTAGCAATGGGGCTGGCTGCTACTGCAGTGTCTAATGCTGCTAGCCGTCGCAGTTTAGCTTGGCACTTTGAAAGACTGGTATTTAGTCATCAGCAAGTTAAATCGCCTTTTTCACAATTATCCGATCTGCCCACCGAGCATGCTCAATTAACTCGCAGTAATATCAATCAAGTGCTGCTAGCCACTGGCTCTATTCCATTACTGCTCTCGCCAGTGACCCAAATCAATGGCGTTAGTGACGGTCATTATTACGATGGCGGCATTACTGATTATCACTTTGATATGCCTTTACCTGCCGCAGAAGGCTTAAGTTTATATCCGCACTTTTATCCTTACATGAGCCCTGGCTGGTTCGATAAATCACTAAAATGGCGCCGTGCTAAAAAGCATTATCATAATGCGCTGATCCTGGCGCCGACCCCAGAGTTTATTGCTTCTTTGCCTTACCAGAAAATTCCTGATCGTGAAGACTTTAAAAAGCTTGATAGCGACAGTCGTATCGCTTATTGGCGCGAGTCAGTTAAGCGCAGTGAGCAACTGGCGATTGAGTTTGCCGGCATCATTGAAAACCAGTCGGTGATGAGTCATTTAGAGCGGCTTTAAGCTGCTTTATTGATTGTTTTTAACCTCCTATTTAAGGGTTATCTTAAGCGCTATCTGATCGCTTTTTGAAACTATTTCGTAAAACACCCTGTCTAATAATTAATCGCTTAAGTCTGCGTTATTTGTTAATTACAGCTATCATTAAAAAGAATGATAAGCGGATGGTGACTAGCAAATAAACTATCAAGCACTAAACTTAATTTGCTCATATCTGTGACAACTAGTTGATTATATAGGCTGAAGCGAGCTAGTTGTCATCGGCGATATAAATATGCTGCGCCTTGTGGTGTAAGCCCTAAATGAATATTTATCAGCATTTCTATGGTCTGGAGGCTGCTATGAAAACATTAGAAATGGCCTTGGTTATTCAAGAGGCGGTTATTCTTCCTGGCGGCCGCCAAGAGATCAGAGTGGTATCGCCAAATCAGCTGTTAATGGTTGCTAGTGTGCTGAAAGGAGACTACCGCTTAGCCTTAGCTGCGAGCAAAAGTAGCGGTAAAAGTAGCGGTAAAGGTAATAGCAGTCCGCCATGTTATAGCACAGCAACAGAGTGTGAGATTATCGACTTTCATCAACTCGACGATGACTCATTAAGTATTGTGATTGAAGGTCGCCAAAGGGTAAAAATTCTGTCTGCGGCGCAACTAAGGGATGGAAGTTGGATTGCGCGCACATTAGCCTGTCAAAATTGGCAAGATGAACCCATAGGCGAAAAGTTTGAAATTATCAGTGCCGCTTTAGAGCAATTCTATGAGGTAAACCCTGATTTATTGGAATTATATAATCAGGTGCATTTAGAAGATGCCACCTGGGTAAGCCAGCGTTGGTTAGAAGTGTTACCTATGTATAACAAGGATAAATTACAGCTTGTTGAGCAACCTAATTGCCACAAGACTATGGCTTTTGTGCTGCAGCTATTAAAGTCCCATGTAGATGCCTAAGTTACCGCTTTACAGCAATGACGAGCAAGTCGCTGTGATTGTATTTAACTCGCCAAGTTTGGGCTAACTGTGCTGGATTTTACTTCAAGTGGCTCGTTAACAGGAAAGCTTAGGTTCATTTATATTACTCATGTCCGTTATACTGACGGGATATGTAAGTCACTAATCATTGTAACTATGTCTTCTGATACCTCAGCTAGAGCTGCACAACCTTCTTATGTGGTGTTACCACAACTGACTCATCCTTCGAAAAATGCAGCTGCAAGTTCAACAGCGCCAAAAACCGTGGTGGAATTTTTAGTGTCGCATTTTGCGCAAATCCCACCGCAAGTGTGGTTAAAGCGGATTGAGGACGGCAAAGTGCATTGGGCAGATGGCAGCTTAATTACTGTCGATACTGCCTATAGACCTGCAACAAGGGTGTATTACTACCGAGAAGTGACAGCGGAAACCAAGATCCCTTTTGTGCAGAAAATTTTGCATCAAGATGAGCATTGTATGCTGGTGTTTAAACCACACTTTTTGCCAGTAACCCCCAGCGGAAACTTTGTTAATGAATGCTTAATCCATAGGCTCAGGATTGCCACCGGCATTGACACTATAACTCCTGCCCACCGCCTTGATAGGCCAACTGCAGGCGTCATGCTAATGACAGTTAACCCTGAGTCTAGGCATGCGTATCATGCTCTTTTTAGTGATGGCAAAATTACAAAGCAATATCAAGCGATTGCTAAGTTAACAGCGGCACTATTGGCACAATCCCAAGCGGGTGAATTAACCTTGCCAATACACTGGACGGTTAAAAATAGGATGGTGCGCTCAACCCCAAGCTTTTTAATGAAAGTGACCGAAGGTGAGCCCAATACCCATTCTGAAATTAGCCTTATTGCCATAAAAGGCGATAAAGGTTTATTTGAGCTGAGCCCGATCACCGGGAAAATGCATCAACTTAGGGTACACATGATGTCGTTGGGAATGCCGTTAGAAAACGATACTAATTATCCTACTTTAGCGCCAAAGAGTGCCGATGATTTTTCAAAACCGTTACGGTTAATTGCTAAATCACTGCAGTTTATTGACCCGATTAGCCATATTGAGCGTCAGCTGAGCTGCGAAGGCTATGAAGCTGAATTTGATCTTTAACCTGCTTGATTAAATGCTATATCAGCATGAGTCACGCGCAGCGATAACTGTTTAGTGCGCTGAATATATGAATTTTATGAGCTGTGACGAACGACTGTCGACCAATGACTCACTATTAGTGGTTTGTTTGAGCTTAGTCCGATTACAGGTAAAACTCATCAATTAAGAGTGCATATGCAAAGCATTGGTATGCCATTGCTTAACGACAGGTTTTACCCTGTGCTACAACCGAAAGGACCAGATAACTTTGCTAATCCACTAAAGTTATTGGCACAACGATTACAGTTTATTGATCCTATTACACAGCAAAGTAATGATTGGCACTGTAATGAATTAAATTTCAACTAATATAGATGTTTACACTACCGGAACTAACTCAGTCAGGTTATATTGTGACTAATTTATAGGATTTAGGTGCTGTCATGGAACGAGTTAAATACGGCCTAATTTTTTTAATTGCACTGCTATTAAGTATTGCTTTGTTGAATAGTGTCGATCATTTCTTGGCTAAACAAGTCATTGCCCGTGACGCAGCAATTTTAACGGATAAGTTTGAGCACTTAATTAAAACCAGTGCGGCAGAATTAAATGAATTACCCGAAATCACTTTTGATTCATTCGAGTGTACCCCACAGGCTGAGGCGCAGTTAAAGCGCGCAGTATTTGGTGCAAGCTTTATTCGTTGGATTGGCGTAACGAAAGAGCTAAATATATATTGTGAATCTAACGAGATTATTCGAGAAATTCACAATGTGAAACATCATCAAATTAGTCAAACCTATAGTTTAGGGATACTAGAGTCTGAAAGTGATCAGAATCTGGAATTAGTGCTTATTCGCAATATGGGGGATATTTTTTACGCCGCGAGCATACTCCCGTTAGAGCCGAGTTATTTTGTTCCGATGAGCTGCGAGAAATGTTTAGAATATCGATTATCGTTCGATTCGAGTCCTTTTTTAACATTTGGTTTTGAAAGCTTTGATGGTGATTATTACGTGAGTGAGGCGGTTAACTTAACCACCGACTATTTTGACGCAACCTTTGAATTATCAGGTAATCGTGAGTTTTATGAGCAATATACCTACTTTTCTTGGTGGATTGTTTTAATCATTGCCAGCATTTTGGCTGCTTGGGTCACGTATATCGCCCGTTTATGGTTTAACCATAGTCAATCTGTTCATAGCCAAATTATTCAAGGGATTAAGCGGTCTGAGTTTATTCCTTTTTATCAGCCTATTGTCGATTCTCGCAGTCAAAAAGTCATTGGCGCAGAAGTGCTCATGCGTTGGCAACGGCAAGATGGCAGTTTAATGCCACCGAATCAGTTTATTCCTTACGCAGAAGCCAATGGCTTAATTGTTGATATGACCAAGGTGTTGTTGGCGCATGTTTTTAATGATGTTAAGCAACTTGCGGTTACACGAGAACCATTATTTTTTAGCGTTAATATTGTGCCAGAACATTTAGATAATGATGATTTGTATCAATTGCTAAAAGGCGTTGTTGAATCAGGCGAGTTGAAACAACATCGCATTTCATTAGAAATCACTGAGCGTCATCCTATTAGTGACTTAGTTGCTGCGCGTAAAATGTTAGATAAGTTTTATGCTATCGGCATAGATTTAAAATTAGATGATGCCGGCACTGGTTATGGTGGTTTTAGCTATGTGCAAAATTTAGGCATTAGTACCCTCAAAATTGACAAAATGTTTGTTGATACTATCGGTCATCAAGATAACTTTAATGCGAAAACCATTGAAGCTATTATTTCATTTGCGCAAAAATCCAATTTAAACATCATTGCAGAAGGTGTAGAAAGCCATGAGCAAGTGGCTTATTTAAGTGAGCATGGTGTTTACTCTATTCAAGGCTATGTGTTCTCTAAACCTTTATCATTTGATGATTTTTGTGCTGGTTACAGCCATTAACAGTGAATGATATTAGCGACCAGTGCTTATTTTAACGTATGTAGCCGCGAGTGAATCGCGGCTTTTTATTGTCAGTAATTTAATGGTTACATCTGGTAATGTTTGGCGTTTTATGGTGCTAAATGAAATGTAAATTGCATAAATATGGCTTAAATTGGAATGCTTTGTAGAGCGAGCTGACTATAAAAGCCGTTGCCGAGGCTGCTTAATTAGTAATCATTGAGTGGGGAGGCTAAAGAGGTAAACTAAAATCGCTTACTCATTTTAATGACAGTAATGTTTAGATTTTGGTGATAACTTTACGTTGTCGAGCTAACGTAGTGAACTGACGTATTTGATAAGGGGGGTATATTGAGCAGAAAAAGCCTAAATGCGGCAGGTGTATTGCTGTTATCAGCGAGTTTAGCGCCGATTAGCGTAACAGCAGATCAACTTTATTTTAGCTTTGATAATGATATCGTTACCGGCGCAGATGGTGATTATTCCAATGGTTTTGTTATTGGTTGGCATGCAAAGCCAGAACAAAATTTTTCAGCGGCCTCATCGGTCTTTCAATGGCAATCGGCACTATTATTCCCTCAACAAACACAGCAAACACACCGTGGGGCTCAGTTATATAGCCGAATGTGGACCCCAATTGAAATCGCCTATGACTATCCACAATCAGAAGAAAGACCTTATGCCGGTCTATTGGAGTTAGAAAGTTATACCGGTGTGTTTAGCCCATCACTGGCACAAAAAAATTGGTTGTCTGTTGGTGTTATGGGACCTGCGTCAGGGGCTGAAATGCTGCAATCAGTGGTGCATAAAATTACCTCATCAACTAAACCGGGTGGCTGGGATTATCAAATAGAGAATCAGCTGACATTTCAACTTGCCTATGAAGTCGAAGCTTTACTCACTCGTCAGCAAGCATTTGAAAATAGTCAGTGGGATTTAAGCGCATTTAATCATTCGATGGCTGGGAATTTTCGTTCTCAATCGAGTGTCGGTCTCACCTTGCGTTGGGGTGATGACTTAGACCAAACCTTTGGCCAACTTTCAAGTCAGGCTGGTCACTTAGGAAATTATACTCATTCCGCTAACTCTGATGGTAGCTGGACGGCTTATGCAAGGGTGCAGGCTGGATATCGGTTTAATGATTTAACCATTGATGGTGATTTACCCTATGACTCATCGCTTGAAATCAAGCATGAACAAGCGCAAGCAAGTTTAGGGGTGATATGGGCATTTCCCACATGGTCTGTGAGTTGGAGCTTTGATTTTTATAGCAAAGAATATCAATCAGATGTCGATGACTGGCATGGCTACGGCGTGATTAGCTATACTAAAGTGTTGTAATTCTGGCTATAAAAAAACGATGTTTAAAAGGCGCACCATGATTCATCATGGTGCGCCTTTTCAGTCTATTACAGAGTTATTATGACTAAAGTTTTTTAGACCTGATTGTGCATGTCATTTAATGCTTGATGTAGCAAATCATCGTCATTAGCCTGATTAGTATCACTTTGATCAGGTTGGTCATTTAAATCTGCCAATAACTCATCTTTATGCTGCTGATGGTTATCATCATCTAACGGGTTTTCAAAAGCGTCGACCTGATTGGCATCTAACATATCGGCATCAGGTGCCGCTAGTGTTTCCGCCACATTAGCTAAATCATTCACTACTGTTGCTTGTGGAGTTGGATTCATATCAGCATGACTAACGCCTACCATCTGTAGATAGTGATCAATAGGAGAACTCGCCCCGGACTGGTTAAGTGAATGAGCACCTTCGGGATGCTCGGGGCTGCTTTCATCATCAGCGCCAATATGCGCTAGCACCTCATCAAATGAAGGTTCATCTTCAGTGATGCTTGCGCTAAAAGTCATTATGTCGTCAGGTACGTCGTTCATGTCCGCTGCAGGTGGCGGAGCGGCAGGTGTATCGGGTGTGATTGTCATGCCAACAAGGTGAGTAGAGGTTTGGTTATGACCACTGTGGCCATGAACATAAGTCACATCTACATTCACTTTGACATCAACATTGGACGCATGTGCATCATGATACACAACTTGAAATACGTCATGATGTTCTTCTGAAGTGGTTTGCCCTGCCCAATGGCTGCCGCCTGTCGCCTTATTACCGGCAGTCGGAGCTTGCCTATAAACATAGTCCACGTGGCCAGTTACGGGATCGATGCTTAAGGTACCGTATTGGCCTTGCAAACTGGTTGAAGTATGACCGTGGCCATCAGTGATTGCCCACCCAGCGCCAGATAAACTAGGGCTGAGCTGTTGTATTATTGGAGGTGCAACCAGATCGCCTGAGATATGTGAGCCAATGCTACCACTACCTGTTGGTGTGGGGGGGGTCTTAAAGCTCAAAGTGGGTACAGGGTTAGCGCTATCGCTAATAAACAGAGGGCTGTGTATTGATGCTAAATTACCCGCTAAATCTTGAACAGATGCGGTGACATCAACCGTTCCCCCTGGCAGCGCCTGAACCTCCGCTGCGGTTAATGAAGTGTGCCAAGCGCCTTGAGTTACCACGGCTTGATGCTGCTGACCCGCAATCGTTACAGTAACCGTTTGCCCATCTTCAACGCCAGATACTGTACCGGTTATATCAACCGCTTGCTGGTGTTCGCTGGCTTCAATGATATTGTCGCTAGTGATTGGGTTAACCCTAATGGCCGCGTTAGTATCGGTGCTGTAGTGATGATTATCCGTCGCAGTAGCGTTGTTTCCTGCTGTATCCGTTATGGTGACTGATGCGCTAATGTTGGTGTGGCTGCTCAGTTGATTGGCTGGGATGTCGATTGAGAATCTATGTTGTGCATCCACGGCGCCAGTGTAAGTGTGTGTGCCTAGTGTAAGGGTGATATTGTCGCCAACGCTGACTTCACTCCCCACAGTACCAGTGACTGGCACGCTGCCACTGAGCTCGGCCTGATTGAGCACGTCATCAGCAGTGATAGGGTCAAGGCTAATGTGTGGCGCTGCTACATTAGTGTCTAGCGTAAAATCAATACTGGTGGCTTTTGATGTGTGCCCAGCGTTGTCAGTTTGCCTTACCTGTAGCTGATTAAGTCCCTCGACAGGAGTAAATTGGCTGCTCCAATGGGCACCACCATCTGTGGAATACTCCACCTGCATTCCAGCGGTTTGACCTGAGATGCTAAGCGCCCCATCTTGAGTGATCAAGTCTGTGGCCGAGCTGCCGGTATCATGGGCCAGCGAGACTGCTAATGGCGCAATAATGATCGGGGCTTGGTAAGGGTCTATATGAATAGTTAAGTTGTTCTGACTATTGTCTGCATAATCACCATTCGTGTCTGTGACGCGGTAGATAAGATTAGGCACTTGCCCGCTAAATTGACTGTTTGGGGTAAAGGTGTAGTCGCCGTTGGCTGAAATTGCGATAACCCCAACACCAGTAATGTTATGAGTTTGCCCAGCTTGAACCGTTACATAGTGATGCGTTACTGGGTCTTGAAATTGCATATCATCAAGCACTAACTGTGCGCCATCATCAACATCCGTAGCCCCCTGCAGTAAGTTGCCTGTAACGGGGCCGTTATTCTGCTGAGAATGTGGGTTAAAACTGTGGATGATTGGACGATCACTGGTGCCTGTGACGACGACTTGAGCTTGCTGCTGCGATGTCTGCACATTGCTACCAGCTCCTTGTTGTAGCTCATACTTAATGTCAACTTTTAAGGCGATGCCGTTGGCCAAATGGTTGTAGCTATTGTGCGCCGGATCGACCTGTAATGTATGGCCATCGCTTGCTAGCATAAAGCCATCGGGTACCTGATTAGTGTAATGAACACCGTCGGTCGAAAATTGCATGTGGCTTACAGTGCCACTGCTCAGTCCACCGAGTAAATCGAGAGATTTAACCGCGCCACCTTCATTAACGCTCACGCTTGGCGTGTCATCATGGCCATGAATTTGCACATTGATGGTGTGGCTAGCAGTGCCGTCCGGTGAGGTAAGGGTAAAGCTTTCGGTCACAACTTGCCCGGCAACCAAACCATTAGTGGTAGCGAGTGAATTGTCTAAGGTATAAGACCAATTGCCTTGCTGATCCATTGACAGATAACCATACTGCCCCGCTAACTGGCTGATTGTGGCAAACTGATTTTCGCCACTGTCGACATCTGTCAGTGTTAACTGCCCCGTCAGACGACTCGTTGCACCATCTTCGAAGATATCGACGTTCGATGATGCTTGTGACTGGCCATTGATCAGGGCTGCATCGTTCACCGCTGCGAGCGTGGTGCTAGCAGCTGTATGGGTCACACCACCGTGGGCATCCTTAACGTCATAGCTAAAATGGACATCGCCGTTATAGTCTTTTTCTGGGCTAAAGGTAAAGGTGCCATCGCCATTAATTAATATCGAACCATGGTCGGCCTGTAGGTTTTCAATGGATAATTTGCCAATATCGTTGTCATCGATATCAGTTGTGTTAGCCAGTAGCTGTGCTGGGGTGAGGACTATCTGGGTATCTTCTAAGCCATTCGCTAAACGTACTTCAGCTGATGCAACTGGGGCATCATTGGTGCCATGAACGGTCACTGTGATATCTTTTTTAGCACTGCCATCAATAGATTCAACGGTAAAGGTTTGCTGGAAGCTTTCCCCTGCGCCTAAATGTTGGACTTTATCATTGTCAATATCGTATGACCAATGGCCCTTTGCGTTGATATTGAACCGACCACCTTCGGCGGTGGTGATGGTTTGTGCAATAAAACCGGCTTGGTCGTGATCGGGGTCAATCACCTGTAACGTGCCGCCACTGCTGAGCTGATTAGTGGTATTGCCAAAGGAAGTGTGATCTTCGTAAACATGATTATTGAGGCTGGAGTAGGGCGTTACTTCAATTTTTGCTTGGTTATCTTCACCGGTCACCTTCACCATAATGGTGAGCTTTTGACCATCATTGGTTTCGATTTCGTAGGGGAGCTCCATCGACTCGCCAGCATGTAGGCTACCAATGAGATCGTCCGCATGACGATTGGTAACAGCTTCTAATCTGAATTGATAAGTGCCATTAGGCCAAACATCAAGGTGACCAGGCTCAACCCCTTGGCCTAAATACTTCCCGCTAAAAACAAACTGAGTGTTATCACCACTATCAGGGTCAATTAGCTGAAGCTGGCCTCTATAGAATTTAAATTCACTATCCAGCGCTTGTGTTTCAGTGAGCTGAATGACATTAGAAACCAGTGTGGCTTTATCATCTGTGCCGGCAATCGTAAGCGTGGCGGTTTGTTGCGTACTTCCACCATGGCCATCTTCTACTTGATAAGTGATAGCGATTTGTTGCGACTGACCATTGGCCAAATGGTTAAATGCGGGATTGGTGGCATCAACAATTAATGTATGCCCATCAGTATCTAAGGTAATGCCCGTTGGAAGTTGGCTCGACTGAGGTTGACCATCGATGGCATATTCAAGGTGGCTGATGGTTAAAGCGTCGCCCTCTTTATCTGTGGCACCTAATAGCAGATTGAGGGTGTGATGATTATCGGCCCCCTCACTGACACTGTCGGTTAAAGGCGTCACATCAGGGTTGTCGTTAACCGCAGTTAAAGTCATGCTGGCACTTGTATGGGTGACCCCTCCATGAGCATCTTTGACGTCATAGCTAAAGTGCACCGCGCCGTTGTAGTCTTTTTCTGG
>NZ_JBFRKH010000071.1:0-22921 GCF_041469265.1 Shewanella sp. 10N.286.51.B2 | reverse complement strand
TCCGTCGGTAAATCAAAATCTGCCAGTAAGCTGTCGATGTCATCTTGGGTATCTGTTTGGCTTAGTTCTGGTGCGACTTCAGATTCAGCTTCAGCAGCAACTTCATCAGCATTATTCGTCGGTAAATCAAAATCAGCCAGTAAGCTGTCGATGTCATCTTGAACATCTGTTTGGCTTGGTTCTGGTGCGACTTCAGATTCAGCTTCAGCTTCTGCAGCAACTTCACCAGCATTATCCGTCGGTAAATCAAAATCAGCCAGTAAGCTGTCAATGTCATCTTGGGTATCTGTTTGGCTTAGTTCTGGTGCAACTTCAGTAGTATCCTCTGCTGGTAAATCAAAGTCTGCAAGTAAACTGTCTAAATCTTCTTCGTCTGTTTGTTTAACTTCTGCTGATTCATCAAGACCGTCAAGTAAGCTTTCAAAATAGTCTCCTTCGTCTTCTATAGACGCCAATTCGACTTCTTGCTCATTCATGGCTTCAGACCACAAATCATCTAGTGAGGTGCCTTCAGCTATTTGTTCGCTAGCCTTTTCATCTTCGATATACATATCAACATCATCAGCACCATCTAAAGATAATTGCGTTTCGTTGGTGATATCTAGATCAAGCAAATCTTCCGTAGAGTCTTCTTCATCTAAATGAATCGCTAAGTCATTGAGATCGTCAATATCATCCGTAACGGCTAATGATTCAGCCACTGCAGCTTGAGGTGTTTCATTGATGCTTTCATCCTGCTCATTTTTACGGCGCATCAGCCAGAAAATAATCAGAAAGATTATAATAAGCGGTAATGCCGCGATAACGGCAAGCAATATCATGTTGTCAGCAATTGACCGCCAAAAGTTAGTTGGCTGCTCAATGACTGTTGGCTTAGCATTTTCAGCAACCAATAGCGCGTAGGCCGCTTCAAGTTCAGTGTGCTTTTCAGAAAGTAATTGTAACTCTTCTTGTGAGACAGAAAGCTGCAAAGACAGCTCTTTTATCTTCGCTTTTAAGGCTGCGTTGTCAGCGTCCTTAATCATTAACATATCTTCTGAACGCGCCAATTCATCGGTTAAAGATAAACTTTTACTTTGTGCGTTCTCGAGTTTAACGGTTAACTCATCAATGAGAGGTTGGTTAACCTCGACTGTATTTTTAAGTGTTTTTTCAGCTACGATGGCTAACGGTTTTTGAGCTGAAGTTGCGCTCGTTTGCCCAGCACTTACCGCAGGCTTTTGCGGCGCTTTGACCGTTATATTGGCATTCGCGAAGCGTTTATCATTATCTTCAGCCCGAAGCTTGGCATCCGCTTTGGGGATTTGCGCCATCACATCTGCAGAAGGGACCAACAGCGTCATCCCCCGCTCTAAAGAATTATAATTATCACTGCTAAAGGCGTGGGGATTAGCATCAAAAAGTGCCGCCATCACTTGGTATATGGTGATATTTTGATTGGGCCTAACCTTTTGCGCAATACTCCAAAAAGTGTCGGCTGAAGTTGTAGGACCATATTGACGGGCAACGATAGAATTGACTTCGCCGTTGGGGCCGGTAATTTTTAGCGTCTGAGCATGGACAGGCTCAACCGTAGAAGAAGCAGAAACAGCGGCCAAAGCACAGGCCATTATGCCAACAAAATAAGCAGTACGAAGAATCATCAATCTTTCCTTTGAGCGCTATGGGGTTGTCATCATGACAACTGGCTTTAGGCAATTGTATTTATTAGTTTTAGTATTCATAAGACTATAAACCAGATTTAATTACCCTGCTACTGTGAACCACGCTAAAATGAAAAAAGCCTGCAGGCTGCAGGCTTTTTAATCTAAATAGCTCTATTTATAGGGATATTATCGTATTAATAATAATCTCTAATCAAGACTTCGGCTATTTGAACACTGTTTAAAGCAGCACCTTTACGGATGTTATCGGCAGTCACCCATAAATTTATACCGTAATCATGAGAAATATCTTTTCTCACACGGCCAACAAATACTGGATCGGTACCTGCAGAGTCTGTCACTACCGTTGGATAATCTTCATCATTTTCAAATAACACGATACCTTCAGCATCACGTAGGACGGCTTTTACTTCTTCTGCTTCAACAGGTTGGCGAGTTTCAAGGTGCACTGCTTCTGAGTGACCATAAAAAACCGGAACACGCACCGCTGTTGGATTAACCACGATATCGTGATCACCAAAAATCTTTTGCGTTTCCCACACCATTTTCATTTCTTCTTTGGTGTAACCATTGTCCATAAACACATCAATTTGCGGTAATACGTTAAAAGCAATTTGCTTTGGGTATACTTTATTTTCAGCTGGTAAACCTTGAAGTAGTTTGGCCGTCTGACCCGCTAATTCTTCAATAGCTTGCTTACCTGAACCTGATACAGACTGGTAAGTTGCCACGTTAATACGTGAAATACCAAATGCATCATAAATAGGCTTTAGCGCCACTAACATTTGAATGGTTGAACAGTTAGGATTAGCAATGATATTACGATTACGGAAGTCTGCGATGGCCTGCGGATTAACTTCTGGTACCACTAATGGCACATCGATGTCATAACGAAAATGTGAGGTGTTATCAATCACCACACAGCCATGCTCTGCAGCAATCGGGGCCCACTTAGCTGAGACGTCACCACCTGCGGAGAAGAATCCAATTTGAGCCGTGCTCCAATCGAACGTATCCACATCTAGAATTTCGACTTGTTTACCATTAAAGCTAACGGTTTCACCTGCACTGCGGCTACTGGCTAATGGGTATAAGTTTGCAACCGGAAAGTTTCGCTCTTCAAGGATCTCAATCATAGTTTGACCCACTGCGCCCGACGCACCTAAAACAACAACATTAAATTCCTGTGACATAATTAACGCTCGACTCCTGAAAAACCTAATTTATAGACCCAATTTACCTTACAAGCACCCGTGTTGACTAGCGACAATGCACTAAATTCACGTCGATGAGTGTGATTTTTTCTCATATGATCGAAGCCATTGTGATTTAGAAAGGTTTTTCTAAATAATTCGTCATCATCTTTGAGGTTATAAACCTGTCTAGCAAGGGTAAGTAACTGACTTTCTGTCGGTTGCTCTGCCACGGATAATTGATTAATAAAAAATGACGGTAACAGGCTCGATACTGATTTCTCATGGGGCAACTTTAGGATGTCACACAATTTTTCAAACAACATAAAGGTGCCCCGAGCTTTGCCTTCTAAGCTATATCCAGCAATGTGAGGAGTCGCAAATTCAGCTAACGGCACCAGCTCAGCCATTGGGTGTGGCTCACCTTCCCATACATCTAAAACCAGTTTTAAATCGTCACGTTGACGCTTAACTTTTATCAAGGCTCGGTTATCAATGACCTCACCTCTGCAGCAATTTAATAACCAGGTATTTTCTCTTAGCTGCAGTAATCGAGCTTCATCGAATAAATACCAGGTTTTATCTGCGCCTTCTTTGGTAATCGGCACATGTAAACTGATGATGTCGGCTTGCTCGATTATGGTATCTAATGACACGAACTGGCGTTCATCCGCAGCACTTTTTTCTAAAATAGGATCACATAACAGTACTTTCATGCCATAAGCGTTTAGGCACTTTTCTAATGCTGAACCGGTATTACCCGCACCGACAATGCCAACAACTTTATTTTTTATTGGCTGCTTAAAGCGTTTAGCCAATTCAAGCATGGCGATAAAAGCATACTCGCCCACCGCTGTGGCATTGCATCCAGGGGCATTAGTAAACGGGATATTACGCTGCTTAAGATAGGCTAAATCAATATGGTCGGTACCTATGGTGGCACTGCCAACAAACAGTAATTTGTTTGCTTTAGACAATAAGCCTTGATTGACCTTAGTAACTGAACGAACTAGCAGCACGTCAACATCAATCAGTTGCTCTGGTGCTAATGAGCGACCATTTACGCGCTCAATTGTCCCTAGGTGCCCAAATAAGGCTTCCACATAAGGCATGTTTTCATCGGCAACGATTTTCATAAGTGTAATTAGCCATAAATACTGTGATTATCTGCTTATTCTATCAAGTTATTAGAATGCATAGGTATCAATGAATTAGAAATATTGTTTTCGAGCCGCATTGATTAGCTATGTGTAAAAATAGTTTTAATCTGCTTTAAAGGTCAAAAAAAACAAAAAAGCCTTCTAGTCTGTCGACTAGAAGGCTTTGATTACTTTATACGAACGACTAATAAAGTCGCTGTCTAAGCTTATTTATACTTGCGCATAACCAAAGTGGCATTAGTGCCACCAAAGCCAAAGCTGTTGCTCATCACAGTCGTTAGCTTTGCATCACGATACTCAGTGACTAAAGGAATACCAACGGCTTGTTCATCCAAGGTATCGATATTGATACTTGGTGCAATAAAGCTATCTTCCATCATCACTAAGCTATAAATGGCCTCGTGAACACCGGCTGCACCTAATGCATGGCCAGTCAATGATTTAGTTGATGCAACTGGAGGCATGTCTGTCGGAAAAACCTCACGCAAAGCTTCAAGCTCACGCACATCACCAACTGGGGTTGAAGTACCATGAGTATTGATATAATCAATTGGGGTATCAACATCAGCTAGCGCCATTTTCATACAACGCACAGCACCTTCACCTGACGGTGCAACCATGTCGTAGCCATCAGAAGATGCGCCATAACCAATGATTTCCGCATAGATTTTTGCGCCACGAGCTAATGCATGCTCTAACTCTTCAACGACAACAATCCCGCCGCCACCAGAGATAACAAAACCATCACGGTCAGCATCGTAAGTACGTGAAGCCTTTTCAGGCGTGTCATTATACTTAGTTGACAATGCCCCCATAGCATCGAAGCCCATGGTTAGGGTCCAATCTAGTTCTTCTGCACCACCAGCAAATACCATATCTTGCTTACCCATTTGAATAAGCTCAGCTGCATGGCCAATACAATGTGCTGAAGTTGCACAAGCAGAACTAATTGAATAATTCATACCTTTAATTTTAAATGGGGTCGCTAAACAAGCACTCGCCGTACTGGCCATAATGCGCGGTACAATATAAGGGCCAACACGTTTTACGCTTTTTTCACGTAAGGTGTCAGCTGCTTGTACTTGATTTTTAGATGATGCGCCGCCAGTACCGACCACTAAACCCACGCGATGGTGAGAATACTGCTCTTCTGTCAAATTAGCATCACTGATTGCTTCTTGCATTGCAATATAAGCGTAAGCTGCTGCGTCTCCCATGAAGCGTAATGCCTTACGGTCAATATGCTCAGCAGGGTTTAATTTGATATCCCCCCAAACATGACTACGTAATTTCATTTCTTCAAATTGATCTGAATGGGTGATACCACTACGTCCAGCTTTCAATGACTCTGTCACTTCTTGCTTGTTATTACCGATGCTAGAAACAACACCTAAACCTGTAATTACGACTCTTTTCATTTTATGCTATCCATTTTGTACATGTCAGTACCTAATTTTGCTGTGGCAATGATATCCGCTTTAGATGAATAAAGTGGTCAGCTTTCAGCAAACACAGGTAAAATAATCTCAATTGAATCATTTTGAGTAACGAACTTTGACCAAATTAACCACTGACTTCCTTTTTATAGACCGAGATTGTGCAACATTTTCGGCCAAATATCCAAGTAGTTACTGTCAAAATCCTGATTATGCCTCTAGCATAAGGCATTATCATCAAACTGTCCTGTCTGATGCAGCTGTCTCAAATAAAACCTTATCGATTGCTCAAATAGGCTTCGGTATTGGTATGGAGCTCATGTCACTATGGCAGTTATCTCTAACAAAAAACCAAAAAACACTGCTCAGCATATTTGAACCTAATCCTATAAATTCAGCTGAATTAGGCTTTTTACATCAACATCTTGATAAACAAGATCCATTTTATGAATTAGCCTTAGTCCTTCAGCAAGCTTGTATCGCCAAAATATCTGGTTGCCAAAGATTGGTGTTAGCCAAAGGTTTATTCACTGTTGATCTGTATTTCGGTTCATTGTTAGAAAATTGCCAAGGTATTCCCAACGCCGAAAAAATGTTGATATCAAACTGGCATTGCTTACCTCATACGATTACAAGCCAATATATAGATCAATACCTTAGTGAAAAGTTACTGTGGCAAATGGGCAGACTGAGTGAAGATACAGCCAATATTCACTATTTTGACTCTGCCAGTGACAATGATAACGCAACGAGCTTTAAACAACTTAACCTATTAGCCAGCAGAAGCGGTTTTGGCGTAAATAATATTTTTAACCAGAAAAGTGAATGTCAACCTGATACTCAAAAACACGATTCTATTGCCTTACAAGAGCGCCAAGCGCTGCGCCGCAGTACTGATAGCCATTACGCCTATTGCTTGAGCCCTTGCAGTGAACATCATCAAAGCAGTGACGACACTATCGCCATTATTGGTGGCGGTATAGCTGCAGCCCATTTGGCGTTATCACTGATTGAACGTGGGCAGAGTGTCACCATTTATTGCAAAGATAACCAATTGGCTGATGGCGCATCGGGTAATAAGCAAGGCGCTATTTATCCCCTACTCACTCCTGATAACAACCTGATGAGTCAGTACTTTCAACAAGCTTTTTTATTCAGTCGCCGTAGGTTGCAGCAATTAACAGCGTTAGGTCACCAGATTGACCATCAATTTTGTGGTGTACTGCAAACTGGGTTTGATGAGCGCAGTGATGCCAGACTGAATAAAATTATGCTTGGTCAGCAGTGGCCAAAAGAAATTGCTTTCAGTGTTAACGCTGAGCAAGCCAATCAACTGGCAAAAATCGACATCAACAAAAATGGCTTTTACTATCCTTGGGCTGGTTGGATCTGCCCTTTTGAATTTGCTCAGGCAGCCATTGCTCATGCCACTTCAGTTGCAGAAAAAAATGGCTGTAAATTAATAATTAAGCTCAACACTAAAATTTACAGCCTTGAGCGCGTTAACAGCCTTGAGCGAGTTAACAGTCTTGAACGGGTTAACAGCCTTGAGCACGACATTGACTTAACACAAGATGGCAAAGTGCCCTCTCAGAGTGCTTACTGGCAACTTAACGCCAGTCATGACAACGAGCAACATGATAGCTTTAGGCATGGTAAAGTCGTCATCGCTTCAGGGGCTCAATTAACTGATTTTAAACAAACTAAATTATTACAGGTCACAGGCTTTCGTGGCCAAGTGAGCCATATACCCAGCCAAGGTGAACTGGCTCAACTTGATACGGTGATTTGCGCCCACGGCTATCTCACTCCCAGTAATAATCAGCGCCACTGTGTTGGGGCAAGCTATGTAAAGTCGCCCGATAATGTAGATTACAGTCCCACTGAGCAATTAGAAAATGCCCAAAAAATGCATCAGAGTTTTCCTGAGCGTAACTGGCTGTGCGATATTGATGTATCAGCTGCCAGCGCCAGAGTGGGCGTTAGAATGGTTACTCGTGATCATTGCCCTATGATGGGACTCGCCCCTAATGTTGAAGCCATTTATGCCCAATATAATCAGCAGCCATTAGAGCAACATCAGCATAGTCCCACTAGCCGAAAGTTTTGGCAGCAACACCAAGCACCAAGCTATGACAATTTATTCATTTTGGGAGGACTTGGCTCAAGAGGTCTAAGTTCTGGGCCTTTAGCTGCAGAGGCATTAGCGGCAATGATATGCAATCACACGCCACCACTTAGCTATGAAATGCTGGCAATGCTTAACCCCAATCGAATGTGGTTAAGAAAGTTACTCAAAGGTAAAGCGTTAAGCTAATTGAGCCTTTTAATTCAATCGACAGAGATAACAATGAATCATCTAATCCATAAAGCTTACGAAGGCGAGATTTACGGCATTGCATTTTTTAGTTACTTTGAAAATGTTGACGATAATGATGAGCAAAATAAGCTCTGGAAGGCGTTAGTGGAAGTAGAAACGGTTACCGCAGAGTTATTACTACAGCATCTTTTGAAACAACCTCAAAAATATGTGTTTAAAACCGCTGAATTAACCGCACAAGGCGATGACGATGCCAAAAAGTGGATCGACTTACCTTGGCTTGAATTAATGCAGACCTTAAGCCAATGGGTTGAACCTTATGAAGTAAAATATCGACAATGGTTACAGCAATGTCAGCTTCAAGATAGTCAAGAGAGCCGTCAATTAGCACCGACATTTGAACTTATAGCAGAACATGAAACTGCAATTTATCACTGCTTACAAGCTGAGCTAACTCGAGCCTATGCACAAGCAGAAACTCAAGTAGCAACACAAGTAACAACACAAGTAACAACACAAGTAGCAACACAAAAAAGTGGCTTGGAATATTTAAGCTCTTTTTTGAACAAATACAACAAATAGCCACTTAAGCATCTAAAAATCAGGCATAAAAAAGCTCAATAGGACATTATCTTATTGAGCTTTAGTTATTACCAGGCGATTAACGCTGATCCAATTAACCGTTTACTTTTTTAGCCAAGTTTTGACTTTGGTACGATTATTATTGTCGCGACTTTCACGAATTAATTCATCGTCTGCCGCTATTTGAGTGCTTTTTGATAAGCGGTCATAAAGCAATACATTCACTGACGCAGCTAAGTTCATACAACCGACCGTTGGCACATAAACCACATCATCCGCGGCATCGATAATTTGCTGGGGTATGGTGCCATCTTCAGGGCCAAAAATATAAAATGCATCTTGCGGGTGCTCAAACAAAGGCAGCGGCGTTGCGCCAACCACTAGATCAACACAAATGATTTTTGCGCCTTGTGGCACTTGCTCAAGTAAAGACTCAACAGCGGTGAGCGGAATAGTAGCGGCCGCATTTTTGGTATCGATGTCATATTGCGCTTCACCAGAACGTGCCGCCAATGCATAACGATTACCAGTGTAAAAAACCGAATTAGCTCGGTAACAGCCAGCAGCGCGCATAATGCCGCCAACATTTACTGGTGTTTTTGGGTTAACAAGCCCAATTGAAACAGTTTGCTTAGTCATAGATTATTTAATGTCGCTAATAATTTGACGAAGCTGTAACCATGCAGCCTTGACTAGACTGAAATCTGCTTCATCTAGTTCATCGTTTGCTAGCGCTAAACAATCGACCATTTTATCATCTAATGCATCGATGCCAGAAGTCTGCTCTTGCTCAAGCTGTGACAATACAACAGCGATATGGCCTTGCAAATAACCACTGGCAAATAACGCATCATCATCGCCATGGGCAACGTTACTTTCAATCCATGACTCTAATGCAGCATCATATTTTTCTAACATGGTTTAGCTCTCCGATAAATCTGGATTTGCCACTTGGTACATCACGTAATCGTGGTATCCAGTAACAATTTTATAATAGCCCGTAAGCTCTCTATCTAATTCTGGGTCGCCACTATCCACAATTAATGGCCTGCCTTCAAGTGCTTTTAACTTAGTTTTTGTAGCAAGGATAATAATATTGTCTTTACCAACTTGTTTTATTAGCTCTGGAGACAACTGCTGATTACCTCGACCTAATATGTGGCCTTGACCGCCAATGAGGGTAATAACCAGTTTTGTGGGTTTATGCTGAGTAAGCTCAATTAACTGCTTAGCAGTAACATCACTGGCTACTAAGGTTTGATCATGAATCACATCAACACCTAATAAGGTGTTATCAATATTGAGCTCTTCCATTAACGCAGCAACAGTAGAGCCACTGCCTATGATATACAGCTCATCTTCCATCTGACTAATCACATCAGCTGCGATATCAGCTAACACCAGTTCATCGACTTCCTTGCCGCCCATTTTTACCGCTTGAATATAACGTGGCTCTGCAGGCACCTGCATTTCACCGTATCGTTTAGCTTTTACCACACCTTGCCTAAACGCCACTTCATCAATATCCATCACGTCAGCATCCATCAAGCTCACCAATTCACGTTTTAACAGCATTTCAACCACAACACCGGCAGCATGGGGGGTAATCGCATACACCCCAGAGTGAATCTTAACCCCAGCAGGCACACCTAACACAGGTAAAAGCGCAGTATCATCTTGCTCAATGACACTATAAATATCTCTGGCAGTGCCGTCACCACCGGCAAATAACAGTAAATCTAACGATTCATTGATCAGTGCTTTAACGGCTGATTGAGTGTCTTTAGCTTCGGTTATATTCGCAGACTGATAAACGCACTCAGTATTAAACCCAAGCTGTTGGGCTAAATCATGCCCCATCGCGCCGGATGCGGTAATAATATCGATTTGATCTTTAAATGGCAGCACAACCTCTAAAGCTTGTTGCATTCTAAGCTGCGCTTTGGGCTCAGCGCCTTTTGCAATAGCTTGCGTCGCAACACCGTCAGAGCCTTTTAACCCGACACTACCACCTAATCCAGCAAGCGGATTGATAATCAAACCTAAACGAAAACGCTTCACGAAATAACGTCCTTTTTTTTCTCTGAAATGGCCATAACGGCAAGCATAGATAAAAATGCACACATAGCGGCAAAAATCCAAGTATTGGTAGAGCCAGAACCATCACCCCAAATAAGCCCGCTTATCCAAATACCGAGCGCGCCACCAAAACCAAAGCTGATACTGGCGTACATGGCTTGGCCTTTGCTGCGATGGGCAATATCAAAATTACGATGAATAAACTGAATAGAAGCCGCATGGGTTAAACCAAAAGTAAAGGCATGCAGCGCTTGGCTAATGGATAAAATTAAGATGCTATCAACCCCATAAGCTAACAACAACCAACGAACAGCCGTTAATGCCACACTGAGTAGCAGTAATAATTTAACCCCAAACCGACCCAGTAACCTTGGTGCTAGCATGAACATTAAGATCTCGACCACAACACCAAAAGCGACAAATAACCCCGCGCTCGCTTCAGAGTAACCCGCTTGCTTTAGGTAAAGTACGAAGAAGCCATAAAATGGCCCAACACTCATCTGTAATAATAAGGCTGAGACTAAAAACCAAAATATAGGCGCGGTAATTTTTAAAGGGGGCCTTAAAGATGCGTCAGCAACGTTGACTCGATTAGCAGGCAACGCCAAGGAACACAAAAACATACCGATGAATAACAGCATGCCAATTGAGGGCAATATGTCAGCGCCAAACTGGCTGATAGCAAAGCCACCAGCCACCACTAAACAAATGTAACCGACACTGCCCCAGCTTCGAATCGCGCCATAGCGATGCGCTTCATCACCCAAACTTTCAAGGGTAATCACTTCTAACTGAGCGAGAATTGCATTCCAAAAAAAGGTATAGATAAACAAGCTAATGGCAAGGTAAACCACACCAGCATCAAAGAAAAAACTGATGTAAGTTATCGCCGCGGCAGCTGATCCAAACTTAACTAACTCACTGCGCATGCCCGTTCTATCAGCGACAAACGCCCAAACGTTAGGTGCAATGATGCGTGTTCCCATGAGTATTGCCATGAGAAAACCAATTTCTTGCGCATTGTAGCCTCGGTTATCGAAAAACACACCGAGATAAGGAACCATTAAACCGAGGATGGAAAAGAAAAAGAAATAACAAGCACTGAGCCAAACTGCTTTTGGCTCAGTGCTTAACAAATTAGGCATTACTTCATTCCGATGACAGGGGTTTGGGAAACCACGTCCTGATTTTGCGCGCGATGACGAAGTAAGTGATCCATCAATACGATAGCCAGCATGGCTTCGGCAATCGGTACAGCACGAATACCAACACATGGATCATGACGACCTTTAGTGACCACATCTGCTGTGGTACCTTGAGCAGTCATACTTTGACCAGGTACTGAAATACTAGAAGTTGGTTTTAATGCAATATGCGCAACAAC
This sequence comes from Shewanella sp. 10N.286.51.B2, assembly GCF_041469265.1. Classification (NCBI taxonomy): domain Bacteria; kingdom Pseudomonadati; phylum Pseudomonadota; class Gammaproteobacteria; order Alteromonadales; family Shewanellaceae; genus Shewanella; species Shewanella sp. 10N.286.51.B2. Next base: position 11,103 of record NZ_JBFRKH010000071.1, on the reverse strand, counting down.
AGGCTGACCAGAAGAAATACCGCCAAGTACTCCGCCCGCATGGTTAGACTCAAATCCTGCTGGCGACATTAAATCACGTCCTTCTGAGCCTTTTTGGGTTACCACACCAAAGCCATCACCAATTTCAACGCCTTTAACCGCATTGATACCCATTAACGCATGAGCAATATCGGCATCTAAACGGTCAAATACTGGCTCGCCTAAACCAACAGGAACACCTGTTGCTGCCACGGTAATTTTAGCACCGACTGAATCGCCAGATTTTTTCAAATCACGCATGTATTCGTCTAGTTGCTCAAGCTTACTGGCATCAGGGAAGAAAAAGGCATTTTGCTCAACTTCATTTAAATCAACTGATTCAGCGCAGATAGGACCTAGCTGAGACATGTAACCATGGATTTCAATACCATGTACTTGCTTTAAATATTTTTTAGCTACAGCGCCAGCAGCAACTCGCATCGCCGTTTCACGCGCTGATGAACGTCCACCACCACGATAATCACGCAAGCCATATTTTTGCTGGTAAGTGTAATCAGCATGACCAGGACGGAATAAGTCTTTAATATTTGAGTAATCTTGGCTACGTTGATCGGTATTTTCAATCAATAAGCCAATCGATGTACCGGTAGTTTTATCTTCAAATACCCCTGACAAAATACGAACTTCATCAGCTTCGCGACGCGCGGTGGTATAACGAGATGTCCCAGGGCGGCGACGATCGAGATCATGCTGCATATCTTCAACGGTTAACTCAAGCCCTGGAGGGCAACCGTCAATAATACAACCTAACGCGACACCGTGACTTTCTCCAAAGGTAGTCACTACAAAGTTTTGACCAATACTATTTCCTGACATGCGTTCTGATTACCTCAGCTAAATTTTATGCTAATAGCTATTATTCACTATCCCTATTATTCACTATCTTTGTAGATGGCGAAAAGTGATTCATTTTCAACTAGCTGATCATAAGTCAATACAAACACGCCATCGCCGCCATGTTCAAACTCAACCCATGTAAATGGTACGTCTGGGAACTGCTCAATTAAATGCACCATTGAGTTACCCACTTCAACCACTAACAGACCATCTTTTGTTAGGTAGTCTGATGCATTAGCTAAAATACGCTTGGTTAAATCTAAACCATCACGACCCGATGCCAGCCCAATGGCAGGCTCATGATGATATTCATCTGGCATATCGCCAATATCTTCTTCATCTACGTATGGTGGATTAGATACGATCAAATCGTACTGCGGCCCTTTTGGGATAGCAGAAAACATATTTGACTGAATAGGGAAAACACGATCTAGCACGTCTAAGGATTCAATATTAATTTGAGCAACTTCAAGTGCATCTTCACTGATATCTAATGCATCGACTTCTGCATCTTCAAATGCATAGGCACACGCAATTGCGATGCAGCCACTGCCGGTACATAAATCCATCACACGATGAACTGGCTTGTTATAAAGCCAAGGGCTGAAATTATTGTTGATCATTTCAGCAATTGGAGAACGTGGTACTAACACACGTTCATCAACATAAAACTCTAAATCAGCAAAGCGTGCTTTATTAGTCAAATATGGAACAGGTAGACGCTCACGAACACGGCGAATAATTAATTCCACTATTTTATGCTTTTCACTGCTGGTTAAATTGGCATGAACCACTTGCTGGCCGATTTCTTCAGGAAGGTGCAGTGCGTAAAAAACCAAAGCAATCGCTTCGTCCCAAGCATTATCAGTTCCGTGACCATAATAAATGTTGGCATCGTTAAAACGGCTAACGGCCCAACGTAACATATCGCCAACGGTTCTTAATTCGGTGACAGCTTCATCTACAAAGATTTTATCCAAAACATCGCTCCTGAAAAATTGTTCCCGCACATTGTAACTGAAGTCTATTAAGATGACCTAGAATTCAATACAATAGCAGCATGAATAAAGAAACTAACCCTGACTTTGCACTGTTTTCAGAGCACTTGGATGGTATTAGGCCATTAAACCAAGATAAGCATCATTTTAAACAGTCAGTCAAAACTAAACAACAAGTCGAAATCAAAGAACAGCAGGTTTATGCCGACAGTTATTTTTCAGATAACTATCAGCCGTTACTCCCCGTTGAAGGGCCGATGCGCTGGTTAAACGATGGTGTTGAAAAGATTGAATTAAAACGACTTCGCCGTGGTGATTACCAACCTGACTTGTTACTTGATTTGCACGGCATGCGACAAGCTGAAGCTAAACTTGAGCTTGCAGCCTTAATACAAGCCTGTGTGAAACAGCATGTTATCTGTTGCTGCGTCATGCACGGCTATGGCTCAGGGATTTTAAAACAGCAATTACCCATGTGGCTGGCTCAACACCCAAAAGTCAAAGCCTTTCATCAAGCCACCAAAGAATGGGGCGCTGATGCTGCGCTACTGGTATTGATTGATATTGGTGAGCATCCCCATAGAAGATAGCGGCTATTTACAGTTAATAACGACAAGCATTTAAATAATTATCTTGAGCCAAAACTAAAAAGAGCCTTAAAAGGCTCTTTTATATTAAATACTCAACCAAGATTCAATAACTGCAGTTACCTATCACTCATTGGAAGAACTTAAGCGCTTATTTGAGTTGGGGTTTGCATTAGCTCAAAATGAAAACCGTGTTCGTTTTTATCAATCGATACAATAGCCGATGTAGCAAATATCGGAGGCTCCATACCTGCAACTAATTCACTGACCATATAACCTAGAATAGGCATGTGAGCGATAACTAACACCTTTTGAGCATTGTAATGTTCAGCATAAGCTAAAATAGCATCAACAGCGATTTGAGGGCTGCCAGAAGGCGTTATATCATCTAACACTAACCATTTGTTTGGTTCCGGTAGATGTTTAGCCACTTCTTGCCATGTTTGTTGTGCCCTTAGGTAAGGACTTACTATCACTAAATCGACACTGTTTACTTTCTGCGTTAACCAATTGGCCATGGTATTTGATTGATTACGCCCAACTTGAGATAACATACGCTCTCTATCAGATGGGGCGTCAAAACTTGCTTCGCCATGGCGCATTAAAAATAGCTGCATACTTCTCTCGCTACTCATTATTATAGTGTTTATTGGCTAATTGTAGCCTTAAATAATTCATCCACAAAGAAACTATGAAGTAAAATTAATTAGTCTTTAGTCGATGTTTCTATGAATTTTATGCGTATTATTCTGAAAAGCTATTAAACTCTTTCAACAGTGTGACTAAAAGTTGCTAAAAACCGCTAACAATATCACTATATATATTCAAACTACTTTTTTAATAGTTGCAAAGTGAGCAACAAAGAACCCAAGTAGTTACTCAAGTCGTTATACAGTGCCTTCTCATCTGGAGCATTATCTTGACCATAAAACCAGACACTACACAGCCTGAAATAGTGAAAAGCCCAAATGATCATCGCCAATACCAATATATGGTTTTGGAAAATGAATTGCGGGTGTTATTAGTTGAAGATACCCAGGCTACCCATGCGGCAGCGTCCATGACCGTATCTGTGGGTCACTTTGACGACCCCACTTCACGACCCGGCATGGCGCACTTTTTAGAGCATATGCTGTTTTTAGGCACTGAAAAGTATCCAGATTCTGGTGAATATCATCAGTTTATCAATCACCATGGTGGTACCAACAACGCTTGGACAGGCACTGAACAAACTAATTTTTTCTATAGTATTGATGCTGAGCAATTTGAAGAATCTTTAGACCGATTTAGTCAATTTTTTATCGCTCCTAAATTTGACTTAGAACTCGTTGATAGAGAAAGGCATGCCATTGATTCTGAATACAGTTTAAAGCTTAAAGACGATATTAGACGGGTTTACCAAGTACAAAAAGAATCAATCAACCCAGCACATCCATTCAGTAAATTTTCAGTGGGCAATCTGCAAACCTTAGCAGGCGACGAAGCTGATGTGCGCCAAGAATTACTGGATTTCTATCAAGAAAAATACAGCGCCAACATTATGACATTATGCCTAATATCGCCGCTATCGTTAGACCAGCAAGCTGAAAAAGTACAACAATATTTCAGTGCTATTAATAATAAAAAGATAATAAAGAGCTACCCTGACACCCCTTATTTAAGCCAAGAGTTATTACTAAAAAAAATTAATATCATGCCAGTAAAAGAGCAAAAGAGGCTCAATATTAGTTTTGCCCTGCCTAGCATGGAACCTTTTTATAAAACCAAACCACTGACTTTCATTAGTCACTTATTAGGCAATGAAAGTCCTGGTAGTTTACTGTCATATTTAAAAGAGCATGGTCTAGCCAATAATTTATCGGCAGGTGGTGGGGTCAGTGGTTACAACTTCAAAGATTACAGCATCAGTATCCAGCTAACCGACAAAGGTTTAACGCAAGTTGATGAAATCGTAACCTGCACATTTGAATACCTTGAATTAATTAAAGAGTCAGGCATTGAGCCTTGGCGTTATCAAGAAAGAGCAAGCCTGTTATCTACAGCCTTTAAATTTCAAGAACAAATCAAAAATCTAGATCTTGCCAGCCACCTTAGTATCAACATGCAGCACTATGATGTTGAAGATGTGGTTTACGGTGATTACCGAATGGATAAACTTATTGAGACAGAAACTCTTGAGTTACTTCATTATTTTAATCCTAACAACATGCGTACTCAGTTACTCTCAAAGGAAGTAAGTACTGACACTCAGGCGCAATGGTATTTTACCCCTTACTCTATTGAGGAGATCTCAAAAGAAAAAGTGGCCCATTGGCAGCAGGTAAAACCAAGAAAAGAACTAAAATTACCCCTTAAAAATCCTTTTATCGTTGACGACCCACAAGCTAGAAGTGAACTAAGTACCAGTGCTGTGCCGACCATTGTGGCTGAAGATGAAGGTTATCGTTTTTGGCATCGTAAAGATGATGAGTTTAACGTACCCAAAGGACATTTATATTTATCCTTGGACTCAGATCAAGCTAGCCCCACCCCAAAGCATGCCGCGTTAACAAGACTGTATGTTGAGATGGTGCTAGATTACCTCGCTGAAGCCACTTATCAGGCTGAAGTAGCAGGACTAAATTATAATATTTACCCTCATCAAGGTGGAATAACACTGCATCTAACCGGCTTTACCGGTAATCAAGAAACGCTATTAGCTTTAGTAATTGAAAAAGCCAGAGAGCGAAACTTTACCCAAGATAGGTTTAAACTTATCAAAAAGCAGCTTATCCGTAGTTGGACTAACGCAGCCCAAGCCAAACCCATCGCGCAGCTCTTCACTAGCTTGACTGTGACACTGCAGAAACGCTCTTACGAGCCCACTAGAATGGCAGAAATGCTAGAGGAAGTGACACTAGATGAATTACATGAACACGTAGGGGCATTTTATGAAAAAATTTATGTTGAAGGTTTAGTCTATGGTGACTGGTTAGCGAGTGAAGCCCAGCAACTGGCGAGACGCTTAAAACAGGTTCTGTCATTGGTAACAAAACCCAGTAACGAATCTAGTCGCGAACTCATTAATCTGTCTAATCGCGGCATGTTAATGCGCGAACTCAACATTGAGCATCAAGACAGCGCGATCATTATTTACTACCAATCAAAACAAACAACTCCCCATCAAATTGGGCTGTTTAGTTTATTAAATCATACGATGTCTTCGACATTTTTCCATGAACTCAGAACAGAAAAACAACTTGGCTATATGGTCGGAACGGGCTATTTACCTTTAAATCGACACCCGGGGATGATTTTCTACATCCAATCACCCACAACTGCGCCACGAAAGCTTCTTGAAGCCATCGATGAATTTATCGCGGACTTTAACTATGCAGTCATGCAGATAACCAAGGGGCAGTGGGAAGCTACTAAGCAAGGTTTGATCAACCAAATTTCAGAAAAAGATGCTAGTTTGAAAAGCCGAAGCCAACGCTACTGGGTCTGTCTTGGTAATCGTGATTATGAATTTAATCAAAGGGAAAAAGTAATAGAGGAAATTAAAAAGCTCACCCGCGCTGATTTGATTAAGTTTATCGCAGAAAATATGCGCTCAAAGCACAGTGACCGATTAGTGTTATTTAATGTTGGAGAGCAGCATCAACAACTTGAGCCTATTGCTAACACTCAAGTGATAACAGACTTGAAAGGCTTTAAGCAGCAAGCAGAGAAGTTTAATTTTTGAGAAACGTAATATTTTTCACCCGTAACTTAATCACATAATTAATTGTTACTACTTTACTAAACTGCGCATAAATACAGCAACCCAGTGGAATACGCTATAAAAACGTTAAAATTAGATAATTATGAAACAAATAACACTAAATAAACACTATATGCCCTACAAAGAAAACACTATATGCCCTACAAAGAAAACACTATACTGATCATTCACAACCTTAGAAATCAACCATTTTTTGACAAAGGCTTAACTTTCTGAAAAAGTGGTACTTTATTGTAAATAATTATCAATTGCAGCAGACAAAAGTATCCTTAATATGTCAATGATTAGACCATTCTTAATATGCGCATTTTTTATTCTTCAAAGCATTTCGTCTTCGGCTTTTGCTATTGAAAGTAATGATTATGAGTTGAACCTTAACATTGAAACCTTTACTGTCGATAATGGCTTATCACAACCGAATGTGACAAGTATTGTCGAAGACCACCAAGGTTATATATGGGTCGGTACAGTAAACGGACTTAATCGATTTGACGGAGTCAATTTTAAGCATTTCTATGCAGAAAATAACAATACAAACTTGCCCAGCTCATTTGTAAAAACACTGCTTATTGATGAAAAAAATAGGCTTATTGTTGGCACTGATAAAGGCTTAGCTGTTTTTGATGAAAATTCAGAAAAATTTATCCCCATCGTAATAGATGGTAAGATTATTGATGAATCGATTTGGCACCTTGCACATCTACCAGAAGGTATCGCGCTTGGTCTTAATAATAGAATCATCATTTTAAATGAGCAATTAACTCGGGTTATTTGGAGTTATGAAAGTAAAATATTACAAGAAGTAAAACGAATAATTAAAATTGATGATGATTTTTTTATCAGAAATTATAATGGCTTAGTATTTAAACTATCAAAAAACAATTTATCTATCATAGAGCACAATTCAAATGATATTGGACTTTTAAACAATGAGCTTATTATATCATCTCCAAATGGTCTTTATAGTTTCAAAAACAACCTAAAGATGAAGTTTTCAAATCATCAACTCATGTATTTGGAACAATCAAAAAGAAACGATAGTATAACATCAATAATCAATTCAAATCTCGTCACCGTTTCAAAAAATAAAAAAATAAAAAATATCGGTTATATTACTGCCAACACTTCAATAACAAGACCGATCATAACAGAAACAAAATCATCTATTTTTGTTGCAGACGTTAATATCGGACTAATAAAAATCGATAGAAATAAGAATCTAATAAAGACCTCTAAAAAAATCAATGGAAATACTTGGTCAATAACAGCAAATGAGAATAGTATTTTTATTGCAACTGGCAATTCTGAAGTAAAAATATTAGATAATAATTTAAAAGAAAAATCGACTATAAAACTGAACAATATACAAGGACCAAAATCTATTGAATTATTAGATGACAATTTGTACATCGGTAACATCAATGGATTGACTAAAGTTGATTTAAACTCATTAACGACAATAAAACTATCTGATGAACAAGTAATCTATGTAACAGTTGATAAAGCAAGGAAGTTGGTTTATGCATCAACCATTGATGGAAAAATACTAATTTTAAAAAATGATAATTTAATTCAAACTATAACCACAGGTGAGCGTTATCCGGTATTTCAAGTACTAAGGGAAAATGATACATTTTGGGCTGCTACCCAAGGTGGTTTGTTCAGAATCACGGGTAAGAACAAAGATAAAGTATATGATAAAAATATGGTAATGAGCCTTGCCTTAGATGGAGATCACATACTATTCGGTACAATAAATTCACTTTTAAAGCTTTCAACTAAAGACTTAAGTTTACAAAAAATATTCCAAAATAACAAAATAGTTTACTCAATTGAAATCTTAGATAGTTTTATTGTCTCGGCTTCGGATACAGAAATAAATATCACTAACAAAATAAACCTAAAAAACACCTCAATATCAAATAAAAATGGCGCGCAAAATGATTATAACTCTCAAGGTTCAATAATTACTGGGGATGATATGCTTTTTACTGGTTCAAGTGGAATAAGTATTATCAACCCTCAAAAAATATATAATGAAATCATTAGTGAAATCCCATCAAAAGTTGCTCTGACCGATTTTCAGGTTTTTAACATCACAGAAAAACTTGGTGGAGATATCTTATCAAAACCAATTAACATCCAAGAAAATATAACGCTAAAATACTCAGACTATCCTTTCTCCTTTACTTTTATTACACCAGGCAAGTCTTTGGACGATTACACTTTTTATTATCAAATGGAAGGGTTAAATGACGATTGGTTACCTGCTCAAAATATTAACTCAGCAACTTATACTAACCTTTCTGCTGGCACTTACTATTTTAACGTTTATGCTATTAATAATTTATCAGGCAAGCAAGGAGAAACAAAATCAATACAAGTGACTATAACCCCGCCTTGGTATTTATCTTTTGAAGCAAAACTATCCTATACCGTATTGGGCTTATTAATATTGCTACTCATAGCCAAGACAATTTTACGCAGACGAGAAATACAAAAACAAATAGCCCTTAGTGAAGAAAGATTAAAATTATCACTATGGGGTAGCGGTGATGAAATGTGGGATTGGGATATTGAAACCGGTGAAATTTACCGATCCAATATCTGGGGAACATTAGAGTTTCCTCAAGATGGCCATCGCTCAGGAAAACCTGGAGAAGAAAGCAATATTCACCCCCTTGATCAAAATAGAGTTAAAACAGCCCTTAATGACCACTTTAAAGGGCTAACAGATCATTTTGAAGTTGCATACCGCGTTAAAAGCCTTCAACACAAATGGGTTTGGGTACTAGATAGAGCAAAAATTGTTGAAAGGGATCACAAAGAAAAACCGCTGCGTATGACGGGTACCATCAAAAACATCAATAATATTAAACAAACCGAAGAACAATTAAGACTATTCGAAAGAGCAATTGAAAACATTTCTGAAGGCATGTTTATTCTAGATGACAAATTTCATTTTGTTGAAGTCAACGATGCTTGTTGTCAATTAACCGCCCAAAACCGAGCTGAATTTCTTGGACAATTATTTAACTTTACTCGTTACCCTGACAGCTACTCTAACCAAATTCACGCAGCTTTGGCCCAACAGGGCAGCTGGAGTAATGAAGTAGAGGCCAATCGCGGCGATGGTAGCCATTTCTTAATGGAGCTCACCGTCGATGCTATATACAACGAACAAGGCGAAACCAGTCATTACGTAGGGGTATTCTCAGATATTACTCGTCGTAAACAGCAAGAAGAAGAACTACGCAAATTAACCAATAGTGATTTGCTCACCGGGCTACCTAACCGTTCTAGTTTACAAGTAACCTTGAACAATCTAGTGAAAAAAAACGTCCACCATACATTAATGGTATTGGATTTAGATAATTTCAAACGTATTAACGACTCGCTAGGCCACCAAACTGGTGATGCGTTACTTATTGATGTCGCTCGTAGGCTTCAAGAAAATATTCCAAATCACGTTAGTTTATATCGTCTTGGCGGTGATGAATTTGCCATCTTAGTTGACCATAACCCTGATATTGGTTCATGTGCGGCTATCGCCTCTCGAATAATAGACTCATTGAAACAAGAGTTTAAAGTTGATAACGAATCCCTCGTTATTAGCTTAAGTATCGGGATAGTTTTATACCCTGAAGATGAGCAAAATGAACAAGCCCTATTAAGAAAAGCAGATATCGCTATGTATCATGCCAAATCAGGGGGTGGCAATCGTTACCAATTCTATTCAGAGTCTTTAAACAAAAATGCGCTACGCCAATTAGAAGTAGAAAACTTGATCCGAGAAGGATTAAAAGAAGATTACTTTGAAGTCTATTACCAACCCAAAGTCGATTTAAAACAAGACAGCCTTGCTGGAATGGAAGCTTTAGTTAGATTAGTTCATCCGGAATTTGGTGTCATCCCGCCAAATGAATTTATTCCACTTGCTGAAGAAAATGGTTTAATTGTCGAAATTGGCGATCTGGTTTTACGTAAAGCCTGCTTTGCAGCACAAAAGTGGCGCGAACAAGGTGTATTTAACGGCCGTGTAGCCATAAACTTATCTTCAAGACAGTTTGCCCTACCTGATTTACAGCAACGCATATTAAGTGTATTAGAGCTCACAAAGCTCCCAGCTTGTCACCTTGAACTAGAAATTACTGAAAGTACCATTATTAAAAATCCAGATAATGCCATCAAAGTAATGAATCAGCTTGCCCAAATGGGGGTGACTCTAGCCCTTGATGATTTTGGTACTGGGTATTCATCGCTTTCATATCTCAAACATTTCCCAATTCATTGTTTGAAAATTGATAAATCTTTTGTGGATGATATCGATAAATCAGATCGTGATTTAAAAATGGTCGATAGCATTATTACTATCGCACATAACATGGGCTTATCTGTTGTCGGAGAAGGTGTAGAAGAAACCGCGCAATTAAATATATTAAAAGCCTTAAAATGTGAAGAAATCCAAGGCTACATCTTTAGTAAGCCTGTTCCAGAAAAAGATTTCACCGAATTATTAAACATCAATCAAAAAAAACAAAGTAAAAAAACCGCCATTTAAGCAACATTGGTATAACAACTGCAACTCTCTATTCAGATGTCAAATAAAAGTTAACACTTTAATTAACCCTGAATAGAGAGATTTAAAAATGATTAATGGAATTATCGTAGCAGCAATTTTATCTTCAACTTCTAACGCTGCTATTAATACGACGGAAACAGTATTTTCTAATCAAGGGCTGCATACTTCTAACCAGAAAGCTAAAGTAGTAAGTGGTCATATCAAGTATTCAGAAACGGGTACTCAACTAGCTAGCAGCCCTTATATCAAGTATTCAGAAACGGGTACTCAACTAGCTAGCAGCCCTTATATCAAGTA
>NZ_JBFRKH010000070.1:0-208 GCF_041469265.1 Shewanella sp. 10N.286.51.B2 | reverse complement strand
TTTATGCGTCGTTGAATACTTGTGTAATCTGAAGTTTCAGGTGTTGCAGCCATTTGTGCGCGAATTGGATTCAAATCAACATACGCCATACAGGCGAGAACTGCAGCATCATCTAACAAGGCTTGAGATTTAAACCGCCCTTCCCAAAAACGGCCTGTACACTTATCTTCTTTATTGGCCATTCTAGCAATGGGTTCACTCAAGGAAC
>NZ_JBFRKH010000069.1:0-429 GCF_041469265.1 Shewanella sp. 10N.286.51.B2 | reverse complement strand
CATCAGTCCATTAGGCATATTTAAACGTTCATTTCCTACAAATGGTATTAACTCTTTTGGTTGCTCACCTTTAATCGCTGAATTTATGCGTCGTTGAATACTGGTGTAATCTGAAGTTTCAGGTGTTGCAGCCATTTGCCCGCGAATTGGATTCAAATCAACATACGCCATACAGGCGAGTACGGCCGCATCATCTAACAAGGCTTGAGATTTAAAGCGCCCTTCCCAAAAACGGCCTGTACACTTGTCTTCTTTATTGGCCATTCTAGCAATCGGTTCACTCAAGGAACGCATAAACCAACTAATATCGGTTAAACGTTCTCGATATAGCCCAATACAATCATTAACCGTCTTTAATTCAAACTCATTAAGGACTTCAGCTTTAACAAATTTATGCGTCAACAGGGTGCCTTTAAAGCCTTTATGCCA
>NZ_JBFRKH010000068.1:0-18842 GCF_041469265.1 Shewanella sp. 10N.286.51.B2 | reverse complement strand
AATAACCGCAGCCGAATAACCATTGGTGAACACCATCAACAAAGGTTAACCCTAAAGAATAGGCAAAAAGCAGCATTAATATCTAAATAAGGCTTAAAGTAAGCCTCTTTTAGTGTTTTGTGTTACGAAAAGTCTTTTCCCATCCAACAAAACGCTATCTCAATTGATGCAGATCAAGGTGCTCCTAGCTTAACTATTGTCTTATAAAGGTGACTAAGATCACTAAAGCACATTCAAACTGTGCTTTAGTGTCACAAATATAACCCTACAAGCTCCATCACATAAAATAATAGGTGTACTCATGGAATTACTACCGAACTGCTATACCGACGTGTGTATCAATGGAAAATGGTTTCATTACGATCACAACAAACAAGCGGCATTTATGCTTAATGGTAGCGATCCGCTCTCAATTGAACTTGAGATTACCCCCACCACAGAAGCAGAACTTGAAGCACACCTGGCCTCTATTGCCACCTTCTAAGCAAACTAACTACCGCAATATCAAACCTTGGTTTGATAACGACAATGCCAGAAACAAAATTCCCCTCAATATTGTTTCTGGCTTGATATTTCATTTTCCGCTGTCGCTTTAAGCTATAATGACAATACAACACCAAGAGTATCTAGTTGTTAATGAGGCATTAATGGAAAAACGTACGGTTGTAGTTATTGATGACGATCCTGTTTGCACAGGCCTGTTACTGGCAATTTTGGGCGATGAATATCGGGTTATGACAGCAAATTCTGGCGATGCTGCTATCGAAATGTTTGCAAGCATTCGCCCTAATTTAATTTTCGTCGATATCACTATGCCTAATATCAATGGCTATCAAGTAATCAAGTTTATTAAAGATCAGCCTGAAATCGCCAATACTCCGATCGTAGTAGTCAGCTCACTCATTGAAGCATCTGATCAAGAGTTAGCCTTAAAAATTGGTGCTGATGATTACCTGACGAAGCCCATCATGCCCAATGATGTGCAAAAAACTATTGATCGCTTTCTGAGTTAATCGATCATTTGAGCAGTAAAAAAGCCTTTTCATAATGAAAAGGCTTTGTCATTTTTACAGCTAGCTTAAAAGTACATTGGTAAGTACCTTAATCCATAAACACTAATTCATAATGAGCTTTGTCACCTTTAACTTCTAAGGCTACCCGGTAAGTCTCAACCGCAGTTTTCCAATTCACACTGTCTAAGGTTAAATAATACAGCCCTGATTCAGCTTCATTGATATCAAGTGAGCAGGTTTCAGCCTCAATGCAATTTGCATGACTCGCCTGATGCCAATCCAGATTGTACTTGGTTGACGACTGCGTCTTTGAAGGGTAACCCATAATAATCAGGTTAAATGCACTTGCGTCAGTGACCGACAAATCATCATCACCTGTCAGTTTTACTGTCACTGCGCCATTTTCTGCATCAACAGATTGTAAGCTAGCAGTTAAGGTCTCAGTTTGATCAATATTGACCGTCAATACCGGAGGCTCTACAGGTGGCTCAATTGGCGGATCGATAGTTTCATCATCAGAGCCTCCACAGCCAAACAACAACATCGAACTCAAGCCAATGACACTACATAATTTAAGATGTTTCATGTTATTACTCCCAGCAATTAGTGGCCGCCGTGACAGGTATTACATGACATATTCGTTTGCACACTAGGGGCAAATGTTGATGACGATGTATGACAACCTTGGCAATCTTGAGTCGCATCTGAAACTGGGTGATCATTTACGGTCTCACCATCAAAAGCCTTGTTAAGCATTGCAACTAATTCATAGACCACAGAGGCTGAAAGCTGTTTACAGCGCATGCCTTTTTCACTAAATGACTTACCATTTTCACTGGCCCAAAGACTAATAGAGCTGTGACAAAGGGTGCTATTTGCCGCTGTAGGTTTACCGACTTGAGCTAAGGTCTCTGTCATGTCAGCGCCTATGCCTTCAATAAATTCAGCCGTTTGAAACGGTAGTGTTTCTGATTCATAAAAACGCATGGTTTGACTTAACATTGCATTGGCAGGCTCACCATTAATGGATAATAAATTAACCAACATACCTGTGGCGTTAATATTGCCACAAACAGTGCCTTCTCCTAGCATGCCTGCATAGCCATAATGCGCCATGGCGGTTGGTACTTGGGCGAACTTATCAGCATCAACAGAATCTGATTCTGCCAAGCTTTGAATAATGCTATCAAATACTTGGAACATACAGCCATTACCGGTTTCATAAGCACGTTTTGCCACAACCATGGGATCAAGTTTGCTATAAGCTAAGCGGGTACCCACTTCTAATTTCCAATCTCCGCTAACGTTGGTCACTGCCGCTATAACAGGATTAGCGATAAGTGCCCCGCCCGCTGCCGCAGTAGAAATACCAATAATACGGTTGATCGCTTGTCTTCTATTTAGAGTTTTCATAATCACTTGCCTCGCATTTTTATATTTATTCCCAACTTTTAAGCTGAGTGTTGATAACTGGCAGAACGCTAAAAAGTACATCTTCAGCACTTACGTTTCTGGCTTGAGATAAGCATGACAGACAGGAAAAATGGCAACGGGAGCTAGTTCAAAGTAATATTTCAGTTAATCACTCCATTAGAAAAATCGAATTGAAGATGGATTAAATAGCGAAAAAACTCAACTTAACAGCGTTAAACATCAAAAAAGCACCCGCATTTAGCACGTAATACTAATTACAGAGTTTTACTTTTGAGATTACTTAAAATCTAATGTGACCCAGATCACGTTAAGTTAATTGTCCGTAGCAGAACTAGCAATATCCGAAGCGCGGGAGCTTGATACGAGCAGCCGCGACTGCAATGGCTATTGGTCATAACAAAGAAGTAATGAGTGGCTTTTAGCAAAAGCCAGCTGCAAAGTTAGTGCTGTATGGTAAAACTGTGATTTGTAGAATGTTTGTAATTATTTAATTGCAGTAAACTTAACAATAGAATGTTTATCTGAGTGTGATTTAAATGCGCATTGAAATCTTTGAATTTGATATTGCCAATAGCCAAATACTCAATACTGAATCTCAAGTTCAGCTGCACCTTACCCGCACCGAAAGTCAGGTTTTAGAGCAATTAAGTCGCCACCCCAATCGCATCATGACCAAAGGCCAATTAGCCTGTGCTGGCTCCCAAAGCCCTGTTATGAGTGAATCGGCAGTGGCAAAAGCAGTATTTACTTTGCGTAAGTACTTTGGCGAAAATTATGCTGAATTAATTGAAACCATTCCGCGTAAAGGTTATCGGCTCAATATCACCCCACCAGCAGCCAGTTGGATTCAGCAATCTGCAAAGCATAAAAAACACTTTATCTATACCACTGCATTGGTGCTTGTAGTGTTAACCGCCATTATTGCAGCAATGCATCAATACATACTGTTTAAACCTGCACAAACGCCAGTCAAAAATAGCCGCATTGTGCAATTAGATAATCAGCAACAAATAAAACTGACGTGGCTTGAGTCACCCAGCATATCAATGCAACAAGATAAGCCCACTGAAGAAAAAATCATTGCTGCTCTCAACCAATGCAACACCTTAGTGTGGCAACAAGTGTATCTGGCATTTTCTAACGACATGCAGGTGTTAAATATCTCTTTAGCTCGGCAAAAGCCAAATGGCGATAACTTAATGCGCAATATTAAAACCAGTGATTTTAGTTTAACCCCGAATTTTATCTCCGATAAATGGCTAGCTGAGGTATCACTCTGTGACTAATCGCATCATATTCAGAATACTGGCGGCCTTAATATCCATTGTCACCATCGTCATTGTTTACCAGCATATCAAAGCCACCGAAGTGGATATGGTGCTATCTTGTCGCAATGAATTAGTGGCGAAAAACCCTAATAGTGACACCATTGAACATCACTCGCTGATCGCTGATTTTACCTTACAAAAACGTTCAGCCAGTATCAGCTACCGTTACTTCACGACCGATGGCAATCCTATTGCAACCCTGTATTTAACAGGCGATGTACTTAGCGCTTATAAAGAGAAAGACACCTACATTTTAAACTTAACCCACAATGAATTAATTAGGCATAATACTGAGCTGCCATTACCACAACATGCCAGCCACTTAGAGGCCTTTGCTAAAAGAAATATCAGTAAAAAAGGCGTCCATAACCTTACGATTCAAATTACTAATCGAAATGCGCAACAAAATACCGTGTTACTGTATTTTTTACCCAGTACTAATATCTGTGCCTGCAACCTCGTGGAAATGAAGTAACTGAGCTAATGATTTAAAGTGATGCTTTAAAGTGATGCTTTAAAGTGATGCTTTAAAACCGTCACTTGCTAATAGGCTAAAAAATATAAAAACAATGCAGCTCAGTTCACATAAGCACAAACACTTGGTAACAACAAACCTAAGCAATGCTATAATCCCGCTTCGAACAACTTCAATAAAACTATTAATAACAATATGTTGCTGGATTAATATGCCTATAATAACCACAAGAACACTACGCTACCTTCCTTTATGCATGGCCGCGGCCTTTGCTACCTCAGTTCAAGCTAACAATCACAGTTTTGATGCGCGCTCACATGCCATGGGCGGCGTTGGCGTTAGCAGCGCCGATTATTTAACGGCGCCGTTTCATAACCCTGCATTAACGGCGCGTTTTAAAGAGTCCGATGGCGTGGCGGTATTGTTCCCTGCTTTTGGGGTACACGCTAACGATCCCACTGACACTATCGAGAATGTTGAAGATTTTTCAGACGTTTATGATGATTTTAAAAACATCAGCATGCCAACTGAAGCTGATGCCCAAGTGGTGATCGATCAACTGCAGTTGATCCAAGGCAATTACGCCCAAGTACAAGTGGGCACCCAGTTAGCCATTGCGATCCCCAATAAATTTGTATCGGTCAACCTGTTTGCCCAAGCCTATGCCGATGCACTGGTGTTTGCTGATATTGCTGATAGCGATCTTGATCCAAGCAATATCATCAACCAAGATCTGAACTCTCAAGCGTTAACCATGGGTGTAGTTGTTACCGAAATTGGTGTCAGCTTAGCTAAGTCGCATCAGTTTGCCACAGGCGAGCTCTACTATGGGGTGTCACCTAAATATCAGCAGGTAAACACCATAAATTATATTACCGACATTGATAACTTTGAGTTTGATGACTGGGATGATGATCGCTACCAAAACGATCAAGGCAATATGAACCTTGATGTCGGTATTGCTTATCAACATAACGCCGGATTTGGCTTTGGTTTTGTGGGGAAAAACTTAATCGAGAATAGCTATGACACTGAGCTAATTAATGGCGTGCAAGGTCAATATGAAATAAGTCCGACTTATACAGTGAGTGCAAATTATCAAAACCGTTTTATCACCGCAGCCATTGATGTGCAGTTAAATGAATCTGAAGGTTATAGCAATATTGACGGCACGCTTAACCAGTTTGATAGCAGTAATGACAATCGCCAACTCGCGGCTATTGGGCTTGAGTTTACCCCTGCTCGCTGGGCTAAATTACGCGCAGGTTACCAAACTGATTTAACAGATAACATCGATGACAGCGTGACTGCCGGTTTAGGCTTATCCATTGCTGGAGTATTTAATATCGATATTTCAGCCAATTACAGTGATGAAAATAATATGGGCGCAGCACTGCAAACCAGCTTCACTTTTTAGGTTTTAGATTTAAAGTTTAAGCTTTCTGAGCAGAGATTTTTAAAAAGTAACCATAATTAACAACGCTTACGTTGCTGATAATAAAAAGGCTGTTGCAGAAAGTTCTGCAACAGCCTTTTTTATAAGTGATATTTAATCAGTTAGTAAGGCTTAAATATTTGTATTTCGCCCCTACTATTTAGCTCCAGGTTCAGCAAAGCGGTTCATCCACTGCTCAACTTGGTTATACCAATAAATTGAATTATTCGGCTTCATGATCCAGTGGTTTTCATCAGGGAAGTAAATCATCTTCGACTCGACACCACGGGTTTGCAGGGTGCGGAATAATTCAAACCCTTGGCCGACTGGCACACGGTAATCAAGCTGACCATGAACCACTAAGGTTGGGGTATTAAAGTTTTCTGCGCCATAATGGGGCGAAATTGCCTTGTAGATTTCTGGCTTGTCCCAGTAGTTACCAAAACGGGTACTGTGAACCGAGAAATCTGCCGCCATTTGCGAGTACATGTTATAGACCGCAGCATGGATAAATAACGCATTAAATGGCTGTTCTTTTTGACCTAATATAATCGAGGTTAAGTAGCCGCCATAGCTTGCACCACCCGCCACTAAACGATCGTTATCGATCCAGTCTTTTTGCTTAAACCACTCTGTCGCTTTAAACACATCTTCCAGTGACTTGTTTTTCCAGTCTGGGTTGATGCTGTCAGCAAAGTCTTGACCAAAGCTGTTTGAACCATGAAAGTTTGGCCACGCCGTCACATAACCCCATGACGCAAAGGTTTGCGCATTCCAGCGATAGTGGAAACCATCAGAAATGGCATTGTGTGGACCACCGTGGATCAGCATCATTAATGGGTATTTTTTGCTGCGATCAAAACCCGGAGGATAATGAACCCACATTTGAATGTCTTGATCGTTATAACCTTTATAGGTCACCGACTCATAAGTGCCCACATCGATATCCGCTAAAATTTCATCATTAAAGCTGTCTAAACGGGTACTATTACCATTACGTGGATTGATTTTTACCAAGCGCGCTGGATAAGTAAAGCTGTCATTGGCGGCCACTAAGGTGCCGTCATTCGCCAGCGCAGGCATACCAAAGTTAGTCGCTTTAGTGATGGCTTTTACTTTGCCGTTTTTAGCATTGATATGAAAAATGCGTCTTGTGGCGGCATCATCAATGGCTGCATAAAAGCCTTTGCTGTCGGGTGTCCACACAAAACGCGCGATGCTGCGATCCCAGTCTTTGGCAATCACTTTTTCGCTGCGCTTGTTAACATCGAGCAAAATTAGCTTGGCAGTATCGGCATAAAAACCATGAATCGTTTGGCGGGTAAAAGCCAAGGTTTTGCCGTCTGGGCTAAATGTTGGGTTTGCATCTGGCGCTTGGTTGTTCGGGGTTAGGTTTTCAACCTTAGCGCTACCGATTTCAGCGAAAAAGATATCGATTTTAGCGTCAACTTGGTTGTCCCAACCGTTGCTATTAAAGGCAATAAAACCCTCAGCTGGATCGATGTCATAGCTAGCTGCACTTTGCGACGAACGTGGTAGCTGCTTGTTTAAAGGCTGAGTAATTGGCTCAATATCGCCACCTTTAGCAGGGATACGAAACACATGGGCTTCACGGTCTTCATCCAGCCAATGATCAAAGCTTGAATAAGGTAGTGCATTCCATTGGTGGGCTGATACTTTATCGTCTTTATCAGCTTTTAATTGCTCGGCTACTTGATCCCAGTTTTTACCTGGAAATACTGAACTGATAAAGTAAATATGCTCACCCACCCACTTAATTCCATAAGCGCCACTTGGCACCTCAGTTAAGCGCTGGGCTTCACCTGGTGAGTTCATTGGTAATAAGTACACTTGACCCGCTTCGTCTTTATCACGCTTGCTGATAAAAGCTAAAGTATTGCTGTCTGGTGAGAAGGTTGGCTCACTCACACGTAAACCTTGAGCGGTAATTGGGCGCTGGCTGTTGCCCTCTTTATCAAATAACCATAATTGAGTTGAGCCTTTATCTTCAGGCACATCGTAGTTAGTGACAGGTGCAATGATGTAATCGCCATTGGGGGAAATAGTAGGATTACCGATGCGGCTTAGTTGCCACAATACATCCACTGAAAGGGTTTTGGTTTGCTCTGCAAACGCTGTCGCTATTGGCATAAACATGCACAACAGCACGATCCCGACTCTCTTCACGTGTCGTCTCCTTTAAATTTTGTTTTAATTATTTTATTTTTGCTAATAACTTTGTCTGTTCATGCGGCGATAAAAGTTAACTAAATTCTATCGTCATCAACAAATAGCAGTGGCTCAGTTGGCAAGTTGTTACTGTTATCACATCACTATCATCAGGCTTAACACTTAAATAAAACTTAAACCTGAGATTGATAAGCAAAAACCACAAATTTAGAGCTTATCAGGCTAGTTTTTGACCTAAACACCATTGTAAGCAGTTTATAAAAAAAGCTACCATTATTAAAATTAGCTGTTGATTAATAAGGGGAATATAACAATGGTGCAACATGGTTGATTCACATCAAGACAAGATAAAACAGCAGCTTTCAGCGGTTTTTTTAACTGATTATAAAATCAGTAAATTACAATTTAATTTGCTGATTTTTCTGGCCATCATTTGGGGGGGAGTCTGTAATTATTTAGCAATTAGTTATATTCCCATTGAGTGGTTCAATATACTCGGTTTTTGGCCCATTTTAGCCATGTATTTGTTCTTCAGCATTGCTGGGGCGCTGTTATTAGACCAAAAGTTGCCGATAAAAATCTTTGCAGGCTTCAATGTTATTGTCTTAGGCGCGGGAATACTGCTCAGCTTTATGCTGAAATCGGTTGCCGCAGACACCATTTATACCTTCTTTCAATATGCGGCCTTAATGACCTTATTGATGCTGTTTATCATCCATTTTTTGCCTAAAACTCTGCTAACCAAGAAGGTGGTGGCGACTATTGCACTGGGACTAATCATACTAATAGAGCTAGTATCATGGTCACTTTGGGGAGTAACCAGCAACCTATTTAGCTTAGGCATTCTGGTGATAGTTTTTAGTGGCAGCAGCAGTCTTTGGGCTGAAGCCAATGAAGAATATGATGGCAGTGTCGGTTATTGTGCCGAATTAGACTATAAAATAAGTCATGCTATCTCTTGGGGCACATTTGTGTATATGGGGTTAATTCATTTACTCATTACCTATCTCTCTAAAAGAGAGTCGTCTTAGATTATAAGTAGGGCAAGCAAGCTAACTTGTTTGCCCTATTAATATTTAGCTTGAAAATAGCCTGTTAAAATGACCTTGAAAAATAGCCTTTAACTATCAAGCTGCAACTATCCCATGATTAATCGCTTAGAAAAAACCTAACGGGTTAATGTCGTAACTCACCAGCAAGTTTTTGGTTTGTTGGTAATGATTTAAGGCCATCTTGTGGGTTTCACGGCCCACGCCTGATTTTTTATAACCGCCAAATGCCGCATGGGCTGGATACATGTGATAGCAGTTGGTCCACACTCGGCCTGCTTGAATATTACGCCCCATTCGATAAGCCAAGTTAGTGTCTCGGGTCCACACTCCTGCGCCCAAGCCAAAGTCAGAGTTATTGGCCATGGCGAGTGCTTCGGCTTCATCCTTAAAGGTGGTGAGCGATATCACTGGGCCAAAAATCTCTTCTTGGAACACGCGCATATCATTGGTGCCTTTAAGCAAGGTTGGCTGAATATAATAACCACTATCAAAATTATCACCCACAGATGCAATCTCGCCGCCTAATAACACTTCAGCGCCTTCTTTTTTGCCGATATCAATGTAGCCTAATATTTTATCGAACTGCTCTTTCGATGCCTGCGCGCCAACCATGGTGTCGGTATCTAAGGGATTACCACGCTTGATCGCTTTTGATCGCTCTATCAGCATTTCCATGAATTGCGGGTAAATATCTTCTTGGATCAGTAACCGTGACGGACAGGTACATACTTCTCCTTGGTTGAAAAAGGCCAGTACCGCGCCTTCTACGCACTTACTTAAATATTCATCTTCAAAGTTAACCACATCGTTAAAGATGATATTGGGTGACTTACCACCTAGCTCGACCGTGGAGGGAATAATGTTTTCAGCGGCGCATTTTAAAATATGCGATCCAACAGGAGTTGAGCCAGTAAAGGCAATTTTGGCAATACGCTTACTGGTTGCGAGCGCTTGACCTGCTTCTTCACCAATACCATTAACGATATTAAGCACCCCAGCAGGCAGCAGATCGCCAATTAACTCCATTAAAAATAGAATCGATGCTGGTGTTTGCTCCGCAGGTTTAAGGATCACGCTGTTGCCCGCAGCGAGCGCAGGCCCAAGCTTCCACGCCGCCATTAATAGAGGAAAGTTCCACGGAATAATTTGCCCAACAACCCCTAACGGCTCATGAATATGGTACGACAAGGTATTGGCATCAATCTCTGCGGCGCTGCCCTCTTGGGCACGTAAACAGCCAGCAAAGTAACGGAAGTGATCAACTGCTAAGGGAATATCGGCATTAAGGGTTTCGCGCACGGCTTTACCGTTATCCCAAGTTTCGGCCACTGCCAGAGCCGTTAGGTTATTTTCGATGCGATCGGCTATTTTTAATAAAATATTAGAACGCTCCGTGGCAGAGGTTTTACCCCAAGATGCTTGAGCTTTATGGGCTGCATTAAGGGCTAACTCAATATCTTGTGCATCTGAACGGGGAATTTTACAAAAAACTTGGCCATTTACTGGGCTGATATTGTCAAAATACTTGCCATTAACAGGCTCAACCCACTGACCGCCTATGAAGTTTTGATATACAGATTTATAGCTCATTTCTGAACCTGCTTCGCCGGGTGCTGCGTAAATCATGCTACTTTCCTCTAATTGTATTTTTTGGATAACTAATTAAGCTAAATCAATTATTGGAAAGTGACTATTCTGAGAATCCACAGCTGTTGACTCACAGTACAAATGATTGTGAAACTACTGTCTAGCTCATGGCGACATTACCCATAAGCTGAGCTAAGTTAATGATTTAAGTTAACGAATTAGCTCCGAGTTTTAAGGGAAAAGCTATCACAGCATAAGTAAGGATTGTTGTTCAGGAACAAATATACCAAATGACTTGGTATCACTCTGTGAGGGAACAATATGATCAGTGGACGCCTACAACTGCAGCGCAGCAAGCCAAAGGTACTAGTAGAAAACAAGATTAGTTTTGCTGGACCTGAATCTGAACTGAGTATTTACGATACCTTTGAGCAAGCCTCACGGGTGGCACTACAATCTGACCAACTGTTATTTTGCGGCATGGTGACGGGTAAAAAAGTGATGCACTCGGTAGATGATTATGAGGCGGCGTTTTACCCCCATGAATCTTTTATTATGGCGCCCAATCAAGCCGTAGAAATTGATTTTCCTGAGGCTAAAATCCATCAACCCACCACCTGTTTAGCCATTGAGATTTCAACCGAACGGGTACAACAAATTGCCGATAAACTCAATCTGAGCGCGCCTATCGATAAGCAATATGGCCACTGGCAATACCAACCATCTTTAATGCATACCCACCATAATCAGCAAACCCAAGCGCTATTAGACAGAATTGTGGCGATTTATACCGAGAATGAACAGGACCGCAGTTATCTGATTGATTTGGCGATTTCAGAATTAATAGTGCGCTTAATGCGTCATCAAACCCGTGATTTTTTATTGCATCACAGTCATAACGACCCGCAATTTAATGGCCTCAACGCCGCGTTACACTATATTAAGCAGCACCTCAGCGAGCCATTAGATATTAATGCCTTGTGCCGACAAGCCTGTATGAGCCGCAGTAAGTTTTTTCAGCAATTTAAACAGCATTTGGGCTGCACGCCGATGGTTTATCAGCAGCAAAGCCGCTTAACTCAAGCTGCGACGCTGATAGAGCAAGGCCAGCAAATAACCCAAGTGTGTTATTCACTGGGCTATCACAGTGCTAGCCATTTTAGTCGCCTGTTTAAACAGTTTTATGGCATTTGCCCTGTTGATTATAAACTGCGCCATTTAGCGAGTTAGCTTTTAAATCGGATTTAAGCTTACAGCTGGGTAAATTGACGGATCAAGTTATGATAAACATTGTGCAGATTATCTAACTCACTGCGATCGGTATTACCTTGGCTAATGAGCGTTTGAATGGTTTGATCAAGCTGATAAAGGTTTTGCCTTAAACTGCCATCAGCCACCATGCTTTGCATCCAGGTAATGGCTGCCACTCGTTCACCACGGGTTACTGCAGTGACTTTATGTAAACTGCTAGATGGATACAATACCGCGTAACCTGCAGGCAGCTTTATTTGCTGCTCGCCAAACTCGGTAGCAATAATTAACTCGCCGCCATCATACTCATCTGGCTCACTTAAAAACGTGGTCATCGACATATCACTTCTTAGCACCTCATTGGTGCCCGGAATGCGCATCACTGCAGCATCAACGTGAAAACCATATTCTTCAGATATCCCATAGCGATTAAAACAAGGCGGAAAAATTTTATGGGGTAAGGCCGCCGAAACGATCTTAGGGTTATGACCAAATTGCGCCAACAACTTATTAGCCAGTTGGCGCACCACATCATCATTAGCATCCGCTTGATGGTTATTTTTGACTGACGCCGCCATGCCCATGGCGGTTTGCTTGCCATCTAACCATGGCGCATCAGCTAATTGCTGCCTAAATAAGCTCACTTCTTCAGCAGTCAATATTTTCTCAATAACAATCATGATGATCCCTTTAATTAAAATTCAAATGTCGCAGTTAAGTTGGCGTTTCTTGCATCACCAAGATACATGAATGAGCCTGAGCGATATGCCGCAGTCCAGTACTCCTCATCGAGAACATTACCCACATTAATCCGGAAGGTTAATGCTTCTGTCGCATTGTAATTAGCAAATAAACTCACCACTTGATAAGCCGGTACCACTACGCTGTAACGGTCATTTTCAGGATCATATCCTGCTGCTGTGTCAGGCTGTCCGCCGTACATTTCGCCTTGATAAGTGTAACCACCACCAATGACAAACATGTCATTAATCTCATAACGGAGCTGTAAATAGGCACTTTCATCAGCAAAGTTACTCAGTTTTTTACCGATATAATCTTCATTAAATGATTCAAGTACTTCTGAGTCCATTAATGACGCTGAAAGCTGAATACTAAAGGCATCAGTAATGTTACCCACCATGCCAATTTCAATCCCTTCTACACGGTTTTTACCGGTATTGAGGCTACCTAAGGTTGAATAGCTATCACCGACGCTTTCCATTACATCATCTTTAGTGATTTGGAATACCGAGGCAGAAAACATCACGCTATCGTCAAACAGCATCCATTTAGTACCCAGTTCAATATTCTCAACCAATTCTGGATCCGCTGCCAGTACTTGCTCAGGTGTGCCACAAAGTCCACCATAACCACAACTTGCGCCAAGGTCTGACTCACCGCCATTGATGTTAGTCGCGGTACTGTAGCTGGCGTATATATTGCCTGCTTCTGTCAGGCTATACACTAAGCCAACATGGCCGTTATACATGCTGTCGGAATAGTCATATAAAATATCACCATTACGGCTACTTGAAGTGTCATTGGTGTAATCAAAGCTATCTTGTCTGAAGCCGAAAAAGAGTTCTACCTCTTCGGTGATTGCCACGGTATCCATGAAGTAAGCCGAGATGGTTTCGATGTTATATATGGCATCAGATGCCCCTTTTGAATAAGTACGGCCCATCAGCTGGTCGATATTATCAACTTCATCGCCATTACCATCAATAATACAGTAAGCACCAGACTCGCCTCGGCGGCCATCGACGATACAATTAGTGGCGTTATTATTGACGATATCATACAAGCCGTTATCCACTGATTCATCGCTATATTCGAGTCCAAATACCCACTTATTCTCCATACCTAAAATATCGGTATTCCAGAATAAGTTGAACTGAGTGTTCCAGTATTCAACATCTTGGCGTCCTTGATGGGTGCTAATGGTTAAGGTTTCAGCCCCCGGCGCGTCAACATCGCTGGCTGCGCGATTAGTGCCACTCATACCCGTAGTTATATAGCCATTTTCAGTGCGACCAATACGAGTAGCATTGTAGAAAGTTAAGCTGTCTAAAATGTCATATTCGGTACGCAAGGTAAACGTGCTGACATCAGAGCTGAGAAAGTCAGAATCTTGAGCATAAACTGGAATATCTTCGATTGGCTTGCGAGTATCTTGGTCAAAGTAGCTACCTAAATCAGCCACATCATCGGCCTTCATGTAGTAACCATCGGCGATAAATGACAAAGCATCAGTCGCTTCATACACTAAAGACAATTGAGCACCATTTCTTTCTGAGCTAATGCCTTCACGGCCCGGCTTATCTTCATCGGCAATCAGGCCGTTAATTCGCAGCGCGACATCTTCAGTTAGCGGCACGTTATAATCAACAGTAAAACGAGTGTGATCATCGGTACCGACTGCGGCATCAACGCGGCCAAAGTTATAAGCAGTTGAGGCTTTTTTGGTGACACTGTTAACGGCACCGCCTGATGATCCGCGTCCAGCAAAGGTTGAACTTGGGCCTTTGGTTATTTCCACTTGTTCGGTGGCAAAACTTTCACGGGTGGTCATGCCCGGATCGCGCAAACCATCAACAAACACATCACTGCGGGCTTCATGGCCACGAATAATATAGCGATCACCAAAAGCATTACCGTTTTCACCGGTGCCCAAGGTCACACCCGCTTGGGTAGACAAAATATCTTTTAAATCGGTTAAGCCAGATTCTTGAATTTGATCTTGAGTCAGTACCGTGATCATTTGTGGGGTATCAACTAGATCGGCAACGCGACGTTTATCCCCTGATGTATCGTAAAAATACACCGAACTTTTCACCCCGTGGACTTCAATGCGCTCGATGGCTTCTTGTGACTGGCATTCAATATTTTCGCTTTTATCGCAAGCTTCAGTTTCTACTTCAGCAGCATAGGCAGGAGCGCCACTAAAAAACAAGGCGGTAGCAACGGCTTTTGCACCTAGGGATAACGACGTGTGATAGCGAGATTTCATATTAAAAACAATCCTTTTGTTAGAACCAACTAATTTAGGAGGCGATACTAACAAAGCGGCAACAACAATGTAAATAGAAACCATTATCATTTACATTAGTGTTTGAATTGTAAATTTAGTGATGTGAGACGTTTTGCTGAACCAACTGTGTTAGCAAGTCCCACGCAACAACTTACGGATTACACAAGACATTGACTAAACAAGACTTTGACTAAACAAGACATTGATTAAAGAAGGTATTAATTCAAGAGGGGTATTGATTAAAGCGGCGAATAATTAAAGCGGCAGCAATAAAAATGGGCTGACCTGTTATAGATCAACCCATTGTAAAAAATAAGCTTATTTTTATAAGCTGAGCAAACTAGTCTTAAAAAGACCTAAGCCTAGTTCTAGTTAAAGAACTAGATAAGTGGGTTACCACCCTTGCTTTCCACCTGACCGATAACTTCAATATTGCTTAGGGTCGATAAAATACCCCATTGCTGAATCGTCATCATGTCAGTCACTTCAGCGGCACTAAAGCTCAAACGTAAACCATCTTTTTGATATTCTTTTGCTAAGTTACTTGGCAGAATTTGCTGACCATCGTCAGTTAAAATGCCCCAAAATCCACCTTCAAGATCAAAATATCTTACAGTCCCTTGTTGCATAGCGATCCCTTTTTCAGAGCTAGTATCAGGTTTTTCCATTTCAGCCGTTTTTTCTACAGGGGCTGCTTTTACCACTGCTGGTGCTGGCTCAGATTGTGGTTCAACTTGCTCATTACAGCCTTGAACAAGTAATAAAGCAGCGATAGATGCAGATAAGGTTAATGATGTGCGCATGGGAGATTCCTTTTAAGCAAAATTTAAAAACAGTTTTAAACCGATCTGATTAACTGTTTCAAGAACGAATGTGTTACGAGCTAACGCTTTAGCAACTAAGTAAGCTGAGTTTACCAGAAACACAGGCCTGTTTAGTGTCCGTAGCGTGCTTTTTATAAACCACAACTAACATCGACAATACATGAGACTCATCAAATATAGCAATAAGATCAATTAAGGCGCCTATTAGCGCCTTAATTAAAGTATTACTCACCAAAGCGATTTATGCCGCTAGATTTATGCCGCTATTAGTGCGTAACAGACTATTTATCTGAGTTGGTAGAACCAATCTTATGGATCGCTAGATCAGCGCCAATAAATTCATCTTCTTGGCTTAAACGTAAGCTAGAGATTTTATTGACGACGCCATACACAATAAAACCACCAATAAGCGCCACAGCAACCCCAGCGACAGTGCCAACCACTTGAGACATTACGCTTACGCCACCTAATCCACCAAAAGCTTGCTGACCGAATATGCCTGCAGCAACGCCGCCCCACACACCACATAAACCATGTAATGGCCAAACGCCTAATACATCATCAATTTTAGTACTGCGTTGTAAACGGGTATACACCATCACAAATAAACCACCGGCCACACCGCCAACAATAAATGCCCCTACTGGGTGCATTAAGTCAGAACCAGCACACACAGCCACCAAGCCTGCAAGCGGGCCGTTATGGATAAAACCAGGGTCATTTTTACCGACAATCAACGCGATAATGGTGCCGCCAACCATGGCCATTAAACTGTTTACCGCCACTAAGCCACTAATGCCATCAAGGGTTTGCGCTGACATAACATTAAAGCCAAACCAACCGACAATCAGTATCCATGAACCGAGTGCCAGAAACGGAATATTAGAGGGTGCAAATGCCACACCCGGTTTACGGCCTTGGCGAGAGCCCAATACATATATCGCCACCAGCGCTAACCAGCCACCCATACCGTGTACCACTACCGAGCCTGCAAAGTCATGGAACTCAGCGCCAAAGGTGTCATTTAACCAAGTTTGAAAACCAAAGTTACCATTCCAAATCATGCCTTCAAACAGTGGGTATACCAACGCTACGATCAAAGCTGATGCTAATAAGAAAGGTTTAAAACTGCCGCGCTCGGCAATGCCACCCGATACGATGGCAGGGATTGCTGCTGCAAAGGTGAGTAAGAAAAAGAACTTAACCAGCTCGTAGCCGTTATTAGCCGTTAGCGCATCAGCACTGACAAAAAAGTGACTGCCATATGCTATTTGGTAGCCAATGACAAAGTACGCCAGCGCTGAAAAAGCAAAATCAGTTAAGATTTTAACTAGCGCATTCACTTGGTTTTTATGCCTAACAGTACCGACTTCTAAAAAGGCAAAACCCGCATGCATTGCCAGCACCATAATGGCACCAAGTAAGATAAATAATGTATTTGCACTTTGTGCCATGACGCTAATTGCATCACTAATGTTATCCATGCTTATCCCCATAAGTTTTTCTTTTATTAAATTCATGGACTTACAAAAGCAAGAATTATTCCGTTATTAAGGTTTTGTCATACTAATTTGTACCAGTAAGGTGCAAGACATTGATGAATAAGGTGAAATAGCACCAATTACGCCCTAAATAAGTGCATAAATAACGATTAGCTAGTCGCTAAAGCAATATTAAATAACAAGGGTTGCACCACTGTGGATCACTCAACAAACTAACCGCCACTCACTGGTGCAAACCCATGCTTGATATCAATATTTTTACAGTGAAAACCACTGACAGCACGGCTAAACCTCAAATAGTGCACAAAGTTAGCTTAATTGTGCAGCAAAAAATTCATTTCCCTATCTCGATCACACTTTTGTAATACAATAATACTGTAGTATCCTTAAGCAATGAAATAGAGTTAATCCTAAGGGTAAAAACAATGAAAAAGCTCCATCTTAGTATACTAGCGGTTGCTATTCTTGCAGGTTGCTCCGCGACCTCACCGGCTCCACAAGTAAAAAAAGAGTTCAACTACGATCTCACTAAATACAATCTTGATGCGACTAAAGCGCCAGCACAAAACTTTGACCTAACAAAATGGAAAATCACCCTTCCTGAGCTAACTACAGAAGGCTCGCGTAAAGGCAAAGCCTTAGAGATTAATCGCCACGACCTTGGTAATACCCAAACCCCTTACGTTCACCCTGAGTGGTTTTATACCGACCCTAAAACCGGTGCCTTGGTTTTTGTTGCACCAAATGAAGCGCCTACAACGCCAAATAGTAAAAACACCCGTAGCGAATTACGCGGCATGTTGGCTGAAAAATACGATGATCCAAAAACCAATTTTGTAATTGCCTCTCACCCAGATGCAAGCGAGTACGGCGCAATTGGCGGCCAACTGAAAGCTACATTGGCAGTTGATCAAGTCAGTACCAGTGGTGAATACCGCAAGAACAATGCCTTTGCAGTGGTTATTGGCCAAATTCATGGTTCTGATAACGAGCCATTAAAAATCTTATATCGTAAGCTGCCAGGTCACGAATTTGGTTCACTGTCTTGGAACTATGAGCTAAATCCAATACCAGAGTTACAAGATGCCAGAGATAGTAACGGCAAGAAGCTACGTAAAGATATTCGCCATAATGTATTCGGCACTTACAACCTACGTGAGCACCATGACGATCCACAAGATGGTATCCGTCTAGGAGAAATATTCTCTTATGAAGTGAATGTTGAAGGTGACATCATGAAGCTTACTTTCACCAAAAATCCTGGTGAAGCAAACGAAATCGTTAAAACCTTTGATGTGAACCTAGCAGAAGGTAATTACCAAGGTCACGAAGTTGACCAAGGTTACCAAGCTGATTGGATGTACTACAAAGCCGGTGTTTATAATCAATGTAATACCAAAGCAAGTAGCTCAAACTGTGAGTGGCGTGGTATGGAAGCCGGTGACTATGCCCAAGCAAGCTTCTATGAGCTAGAGCTTAATCAGTAACCGCTATTTTATTGATCTTTAATGGCGTTAAATCGCCGTTAGCTATATCGCCCAATGCATTGTCATTGGGCGTTTTTTTGTAGCGTTAATTATTAATTTTAACCCTGATTCAGGACTCATTGCTTCAATAGCTGCGCCAAGCAGTCGCTTATCGATATAAACAACCGACCTCTTATCTATACAAAATAGTTAAACATTTGCCTCTACAGCTGGGCTATTCAGTTGCTTATCGA